>JBILQT010000429.1:0-4952 GCA_044373065.1 Sandaracinaceae bacterium | reverse complement strand
CGCAGATTATTTTCTCATATGCCAATATTGAGGAAGCTACATCGTCGGACCCGCGCGCAGGCTCGACGCCCGAGCGCGACATCCTTCTTTGGACGCCTGTGGTGCGGCTGGGTCCGGAAGGTCACTCGGTCATCGCGGTGCCCGTCTTCTCGCCCTTTGTCTTCGTGGACAACGCGGTCGCTGTGCAGCTCGGACGCGAGATGTTTGGCTTCCCGAAGAACTGGTGCCAGCTGCTCACCAAGCCCGATTCGCCAAGCTCCACCGAGGGCATTCTCGTGCACGCGTACACCAAGCCTGCCGACGAGGAGGTGCTCGCGCCGCGTAAGATCTTGAACCTCAAGTGCACCGGGACAGGCCCCGAGCCCAAGTGGATTCACGGGGCCGTCGAGGTGATCGAGGAGATTCTCTCGATCGCGAAAACCTTCATCACCGATGAGAACGGACTTGGCTTGGTGAAGAACGCGGAGGCGATTGCTGTCGCGACCGCATCCCTTCTTCAGATGGAGCAGTCGTTCTGCTTCCTCAAGCAGTTCCCCTCGATGTCGAACGACGCGATGTGCTGCTACCAGGCCATCGGCGAGATGGCCTCGAAGCTGGGCGCGATCAAGCGCTTCGGGGTGCTCACCAACGAGTACGAGCTCGAGTACGTCGATGACATGTTCCACCACTTCAAGGAGGCGTTCGGCTGGGCCGATGGTCCGCTCAAGGTGCGCGCCGCCTTCTACATGGACTTCTCCTTCACCATCGTGAGCGGGAAGGTCGTCTGGCAGGCCGTTACGCCTGGATGATGGAGAGCGTCCGCGCGAGCGAGGCTTCTGCACGAAGGGGAGCATCGCTTGCGCGGAAGAGTTCCGCGGCCCGTTGCCCAAGCGCGGTGCGCTCGGAGGAATCCGCCGTCTGCTGCGCGAGGGCCTCGCAGGCGAGGGCTTCTTCCCACCGCATGGCGCGCTCCACCGCCAAGACGCGGGATTGCTCGATGAGCGCACGCGCCTTCTGCGTGGCCCCTTGGACACGCGCGAACTCGCCACGGAAGTAGAGAACACCGACCGCGCCGACGGGGAACATGCGCGCAAAGCCGATGAGCTGATCGAGCGCGTCTTTGGCGTCTTTGGCGCGGGCCTGCGCGACCTCGGAATCCACGCCGTGATCGCTTCGCGCCTTCTCCCAGAGGCCGAGCGTGGCCTCGGCTACGCTGACGTACGCCGTGAGCGCCATGCCGCTGCTTGCGGGCCCCTGACGAAAGACGGCGAGCGTTCGGTGCACCTTGGCGAGCGCCTCCTCGCACCGATTGAGTCGGCAGAGGACGAGGCTGTGGAGGCCGTCGATGTTCACTTGAATCGCGACATCCCCAACGCGCTCCAAGACCCTCCCTGCGCGGGACAAATCATGATCGGCGCGCGCGTTCTCGCCCATGCGTGCGAAGCAGGATGCCGAGGAGATGTCGCACCAGCAGACCATCGGCTCGTCGTGCCGTCGCAGGGCCGAGGCGCGCGTCTCTTCAATCTTCGCGAGGCACTCACCGAGGCGCGCGTTGATGAACGCGTGGAGTGCGTAGCCAAGGCGAAAGATGTCGGCCTGGTGATCGATGTTGGAGCGCGTCGCTGCAGCAAAGCCGACGTCGATCGACTGCTTCCAGGCCTGCATCTTTCCGAAGGCCATCTCGTAGAGCGAGCGAAGGAAGAACGAGCCCACAAGCTCGGAGGCGACGCCTGAGGAGGTGGCGGCCTCACGCGAGAGGGTGAAGTAGCGCTGTGCCAGCGCGTCCATGCGCATCATGCCTGTCGTGAGGCCGAGGATCGCGAAGGGCTGCGCGAGCGGCGCCCCTGCCGAGACCTGCGGCGCGCGGTTGGCCGCCCAGAGCGCGAGCGCGATCATCTTCTGAGGCTGATTGGCAAAGACGTAGGCCTCCATCAGGCGCCCAGCCGCACGAAGCGTTGTGTGCAGCTGCCGATTCTCTCCTCCACTCGTGGCGCCCCGAAGTCGCTGCCAGGCCTGCAAAACGAGCTGCCCAACACCGAGGCGCGCCCAGCCAAGACCGCTCTTTGGAATCGGTCGACCGAGCAAGGCGAGTGCGCGCTCCGAGTCGCGCACCGACTCCTCAATCGCGCCGATCTGAAAGGACGCCTCGGCCCGCTCGCGTGCCCACTCCGCCTCGCGGGTCGGGGTCACCGACACAACGCTGCGACCATCCGAGCGCTCACCCACGACGCGCTGCTGTGCGCGCGCGAAGAAATGTGCGGCCTCGCGAAAGGCGCCCGATTGCATGGCGACGAGGCCGGCATGTTCGAGCGCGTCGAGGGCCTCCACGGTCTTCTGCGTGCGGTCCCAGTGATGGGCGAGCACGGGCGCGAAGGTCGTGTCGTTGCCGTGTCGCTGCGCGAGCAAGGTGGCCAGGCGCTCGTGGATCGCATCGCGCTGCGAGGTGGGGATCAGCTCGTAGGCGACCTTGAGCAAGGTGTCGTTCGGGAAGCGATAACCATCGGGATGCGCCTCCAAGAGTGCGTCCGCGGTGAGCGCCTCCAGCGCGCTCTTGTTGGCCTCTTCACTGCGCTCCAGGGCATGCGCGAGGAGGTCCTCGGAGAAGTCGCTGCCCACCACGCTCGCCGCCTTGAGGACGCGCTGCGTGTCGGGGTCGAGGTGATCGACGCGGCTTGTCACGATGCTCTCGACATCGAGCGGGATCGCGAGCGCATCGAGCTCGCTTGGGCTTGGCACCTGCTCCAGCTGCGCGGCCTCGTTCTGCCCTTGATGCACGCGAATCGTCCCGCTCTGCAGCAGGCTTGTGAGTAGCTCGGTGATGAAGAAGGAGTTGCCGCCCGAGCGACGCACCAGCCAGGCCACGAGATGGTCGGGTGCCTTGGCTGCCCGCGATGCAACAAGCGCGTGGACGGCGTCGTTGTCGAAGGGCTCCAGGCGAAGCTTGGTCGTCCGCGCATCGGAGGTGATCGCAGCAAGCTCGCGCGGTGGCTCGCTCAGAGGCCGCATCGTGACCAGCGTCATCACGTTGGGGAGCTGCGTGGCGATGGAGACGAGCAGCTTCCACGAGAGGCCGTCGAGCGCATGCGCGTCGTCGATGACGATGAGCGCGCCGCCCGCAGTCGCTTGTTCCAGGAGCGTCACGAGCAAGCGCCGCGCATTCTCAGCGCGGACAAGACCCTCGCCCTCGGATTCGGCGCTCTCCGTCGATGCAAATGGGAGCACGTCGCGAAGCAACGCGGTCTGGTCTGCAAGCTCAGGATGCGTCTGCCGGAAGCGCGCCTCGGCCTCTCTGCGCCCGGCCTCGTCATCGAGTGTGAGCGGCACATCGAGCAGGCCTGCGAAGAGCCTTCGGAAGGCGCCGTAGGGTGTGCGTGCCAGCGCGCGTTCACCTCGCGCCACAAGGACGCGACAGGAGGCGTGGGAGAGCAAGTCGCGCACGAGCGCGGTCTTTCCAAAGCCTGCGTCTGCCTCGATCAACACCGTCGTGCTGACGTTCTGCTCAAGCTGCTTCAGTGCGTCGGCAAGGGCGGCGCGCTCCTTCACGCGGGCGACGGCATCGAAGTGCGCGCTGCCCGAGACGGCCTCGTCTTTTTGGCGTTGCGTTCCTTTCAGCGCGTACGTGATCAGCGGCTCATCGAAGCCAGCAAACTGCTCGGGTGCACGCTCCTCAAGCTGCACAGCATGGAGGGCACGCGAGGCCGTCTGTGGGTCGACGAGGATGAGGTCTTGCGAGCGCCCCATGAGGCGCGCGGAGAGATTGATCACGCGGCTCGTGAAGGTGAATTCGCGTCGCGACTCGGTACCCACGATGCCGCAGAACGCGCGCCCTGAGGCCACGCCTCCGCTTGCCTTGAGGCCGAGCTTGCGAAGGGCCTGGTGCGCCTCCGCAGCCGCCACGAGCGTGTCCTCGGCGCGGATCTCTCCGCGCGTGGGAGGGAGCCCGAAGGCGCCCAGAAACCAGATGCCTTTGTCGTCGGCACCCGCTTGCGCGAGCACGCCGCCGTGCTTCTGCATCGCCTCCTGGCAGGCCCGCACGGCTTGGTGGAGCAGGGTCGTGTCGCCCGCCTCACGCAGGTCGAACTCATGCGCGAGCAAGAAGACGGAGGTGACCTGGCGCACCTCGGCAAACCAGCTCGCATCCCCGCGCGCGAGTCGCGTGCGAATCACCTCGGGCAAGAGCGCGCGCACCGCGCTCGCATCGACCTCGGGGGTCGCGAGCTTTCGGGGTGTGACGCTCGGTGCGCGCTCAAGGAGGCTCAGCGTGGGCGCCTTCTCGACGGGCGAGAACAGCGAGGCGTCGAGCTTGCGGAGCCGCTGCGAGGCCTCCTCCGAGAGGACGGTCGAGGAGGGTGGGGCAGCCTTGAGGGCGCTCTGGATCTGCCGCACCGGCGCGCCAGTGACCACGAGCTCCCATTGGTCGTCGAAGCCGCCGACGCGCGCCGCGATGAGCTCACCCGCAGTGATGGCCGCGCGGACACGCAGCGTGACGTCGGGCACCTGCTCGGGCGTCAGCGTGTTCTTCACCAGCGCATGCGCGCAGGCAGACGCGTGGAGGATCGCCTGACCCTCGAAGTCGCTCTCGCGCCAGATGGCGAGGAAGGCATCGCCCGACCACTTCACAATTTCGCCGCCGTAGCGCTGCGTCACCTCGACGAGCTCGCCGAAGAAGCGCGCGAGAAAGCCCGTGAGCAGCTCACCGCCGGCTGTGCCGTAGCGACGAAAGAGACGGTCTGCGAGCCTCGAGAAGCCGCTCACGTCGGCGAACATGACGACCGCGTCCATCCGCTTCGAAGTCGGCGCGCCATCGAGCGTGGGTGCCAGCTCGTGGCAGAGGGCGAGGGGGACGAAGCTCTGGAGCGCGGAGAGCGAGGCGTCAGCGTCGTGCGTCACTCAGTCTCCTCGGGCGAGCCCCAGGTGTCGTTGTCGCCAGGGATCTCCTTGGGGTAGCCGCAGATGGCCTGGCTTGCTTGAAG
>JBILQT010000114.1:0-21567 GCA_044373065.1 Sandaracinaceae bacterium | reverse complement strand
GGGTGGAACTGGCAGCCAACGAAGTGCGGGTGCTTCGAAAGAGGCAGCTCGATCATCTCCACGAGACCCAGCTCTGGCGACACGCCGCTCATCACAAGGCCTGCCTCTTCAAGGCGCTGCCTGTACGCGTTGTTGAACTCGTAGCGATGACGATGGCGCTCCGAGATCTCAGGCTCGCCGTAGATGCTCGCCGCAACCGTTCCGGCGGTGAGCGCGCAGCGATAGGCACCGAGGCGCATCGTGCCGCCCTTGCTCTTCACGCCGCGCTGATCGGGCATGAGATCGATGACGGGCTCGGTCGCGTTCGGATCAAACTCCGTCGACGTTGCCTCTGTGATTCCGCATGCGTGCCGCGCGTACTCGATGACTGCCATCTGCAGGCCAAGGCAGATGCCGAAGAAGGGAAGGCCCTGCTCGCGTGCGAAGCGAATCGCCTGAATCTTGCCCTCTGCGCCGCGTCCGCCGAAGCCGCCGGGCACGAGGATCGCATCGAAGCCGCCAAGCTCTTTCGCGACGTTCTCAGCGTTCAGGTTCTCGCTGTCGACGTAGCTGACGTCGATCTTCGCCTCGTTGGCGAGCGCGCCGTGAACAAGCGCTTCGTGCAGCGATTTGTAGCTGTCGCGAAGATGCACGTACTTGCCGACGAGCGCGATGCGCGTGACGCCGCGCGGAGGCGACTTCATCACGTCCACGATGCGATGCCACGCGGTGAGGTCAGGCGAGCGTGACCAGATGTTGAGCTTCTCGACGATCTGCGTGTCGCAGCGCTCGCTGTGAAGCGCGAGGGGCAGCTCGTAGATCACGGCAACGTCGGGCGCTGCGATGACGGCCGCGACGGGCAGATTGCAGAAGTGCGCAATCTTCTCTTTGACCGAGAGTGGAATCGGCTCCTCGGTGCGGCAGATGAGGATCTCCGGCTGAATGCCGAGGCCGAGAAGCTCTTTCACGGAGTGCTGTGTCGGCTTGGTCTTGAGCTCGCCCGCGGCGGCGATCCAAGGCACGAGCGTGACGTGCACGCTCACCGCGTTCTGCGGGCCGAGTTCGTGACGGAGCTGACGCACCGCTTCGAGGAAGGGGAGCGACTCGATGTCGCCGACCGTTCCACCGATCTCGATGATCGCGACATCTGCCCGTGAGGCCACGTCGACGATGCGTGACTTGATCTCGTCGGTGATGTGCGGAATCACCTGGATCGTTGCGCCGAGATACTCGCCGCGTCGCTCCTTCGAGATGACGGCGTCGTAGACTTTGCCGGAGGTGAAGTTGTTCGCCCGCGTCATACGTGCGGAGGTGAAGCGCTCGTAGTGACCGAGGTCGAGGTCGGTCTCAGCGCCATCGTCGGTGACGAAGACCTCGCCATGCTGGAAGGGCGACATCGTGCCGGGGTCGACGTTGATGTACGGGTCGAGCTTGACGTTCGTGACCTTGAGACCGCGCGCTTCGAGGAGCGCTCCAATGGATGCGGCTGCAAGGCCTTTTCCGATCGAGCTGACGACGCCACCGGTAACGAAAATGTACTTGGTACGGCGCGGATTCATCGGGCCTTGCCTTTCTTCGTGCTGTCTTGAGAGACGCCGTTGCGACCTTCTCGGTCGCGCGCCTCGCGTGAAACTTTCCCGAAGTGGGAGCAGCAGAACGTTGCTGGTGAAGTCTCAGCGTGAGGCCCGGCTCAACACGGGGCGCGAGCCTACGGAGCGGCCCTCAACCAGTCAACGCGCGGCGTGCGGTTGGGTGCTTGTCACCACGTGAATCGAGCCGTGCAACGTTGCCTACGCGCCTTGCGAAACTGAAAGGAACTCGCGGTATTCCATGGCAACGGCTTGGCTCTGCGCGATGCGAATCGTCCCAACACTTTGCGCAAACGCTTGGCAGCCGAAGGCGACGCCCGGGGCCGTGTCGGGCAAGACGCTGAGTTCGAGGAGCGGGTTGGCGATCGGTGAGGTTCGTGCCGCGGGCTTTGCGTGTGCGTCGGGAGGCGGCTGACTATGTCGGCCTCGTGTGAAGTAGAGGCCGACGAACTGGTCACGGCGACGCAGGACTTCGGCGAGGAGTGCAAGCGATTCAGGCGGGCTGTTCGTTGCGAGCACCGCGCCCGGTGAGAGCTTGTTCTCCAAGGTGGCGAGCAGCGCGCGACGTGCGCGAATGTCGCCTGAGATGGACTCGATCACGAGGTCACAATGGCTGAGCTCGTCGCTGATCCGCGAGAGTGTGATCGCACGCCGCGCGGTGCTGGCTTGCGCATCGCTGAGCTCGCCTGTGTCGACAAAGAATCGAAGTCGCGCGTCGATGCGTGTCTCTGCGCGCTCCAACTCACCATGCGCATTGCGGATCACGACCACGGGCGTGCCGTGCCTGGCGATGGCGATGCTGATGGCGATGGCGAGTGGTCCGGAGCCGACGACGCCAACGGAGGAAAACGTCATCTGACAAGCTTCGCTTGTGCGGCGTCTCCAACTCAATCGACTTCGCAGGGGCGCGCGTCAAAGCGGGGAGTAGGCTTACCCATCGTGCACATCAGCGACCTGCCACCGCGTCCGAACAAAGTCCCTTCCATTGAAGTGCGCCACTTTGAAGGCACGGCGGCACATCGCGAGACGCTTTCTCACCTGCGCATCGCGCACATGACGGATCTGCACGTGGGGCGCGTGACGCCGCAGGCTGTGCAGCGCGCTGCCGTGGATGCGGTGAACGCCTCGAATCCAGACCTTGTCGTCATCACGGGCGACTTCGTCTGTCACTCCCAGATGTATCTCGACCAGCTCACAGAGGAGCTGCTTCGACTGCAGGCCCCCGTGATCGGCGTGCTTGGAAATCATGACTATTGGTCGGGCGCCGATGAGGTGCGCGAGGCGCTGAAGCGCGCGAATGTGGAGCTGCTTCAGAACCAGTGGACGGAGCGCACGCTGCGCGGACAGAAGCTCCAGGTCGTGGGGCTCGACGACGCATATACGGGGCACGCAGACCGAGAGAAAGCCGTGCACGGCCTGCGGCGCGACGTCGCGTCGATTGGTCTCTCGCACATCGCTGAAGAGGCGGATGGCCTTTGGGCGCATGGCGTTTCGCTCGTACTCTCGGGTCACACCCATGCGGGGCAGGTGACGCTCGCGCGCCTGCATGAGCTCGCGCTGGGCAAGCTCGTTGGGCACAAATATGTGCATGGGCTCTACGGGCGACGCGACGTGGAGCCGATAGGCGCCGTCTATGTTGGCGCGGGCATTGGGGCGTCCGTCATGCCGGTGCGCTTGGGCGAACGCGGTCGACGCGAGGTGACGATTTTCGAACTCGGTGCGGACGCGCATGTCGCGCAGGAGCATCACGAAGAGCAAGCGCCGCTCGCGGGTCGCAAGCCCTCGCCGAAGCTCACGGAGAAGCGTCAGGCGGCTGTGCTCAAGGCGATGTGGAAGCGCGAGTCGAAGGCCGCGAAGAAGGCGCTGCGCGAGCGCTGACCGGGGAACAATCGCGGGGAGTCCACGCGTCGAGCATCTGACGTCGCGGGCCGATTTCTTGGTGCGCGGGGTCGGCTCGGATACACGCGGAGGACCCATGATTGCACTGCCATCCGCACGCTCACTCAGCGCACTCTTTGATCGACTGCGCTTTGGTGGCCTCGCCTTCTCCTGGCTCGCGATGACTGGGGCGACGTGTGATGCACGCGCAACGCCGCCAGAGTCTGCGGTGCCCGATCACGCGTCCACATCGGGCATGGATGCGGCGATTCTTGCGCCCCCCGAGGCCTTGCGTGCATTGCGCATCGCGATGATGCGCGAGCCTGGGGAAGACGTTCGCCTGCGTGCTCAATCGCAAGCGGATGCGCTGCGTGCATCGCGTCCGAGCGAAGCGGCGCTCTACGATTGGGTCGCAGCGGAGGCGGATACCGATGTGCGTCGCGGAGCGGAGCGTCTCGCGCAGATTGCCGAATCGGAGAGCCCGCTGGCGCCCTGGGCGGCACTCGCCGCGGCCCGTCGTCGCATGGAAGATGACCCCGCGCGTGCGCACGCATTGCTTGCGATCGCACGGCGCGCTCCAGCCTCCTGGCCAGGGCATTTGGAGGCCAACGCGATCGACGCGCTTGCGGTTGCGCGAAGTGGCCAGCCTGATGCCGAGACGATGCTTCGCGCAGCGATTGCTGCGCCTCCGAACGTGGCTGTCGACCGCACGCTGCGTCGTGCGCTCGCAGACATTCTCGCGACGCGCAGTGAGGCGGCGCTCCGCCGCGAAGCACTCGGCCTCTACCTCGACTTGCTCGCGGAAGCGCCTGCGTCGGAGGCTGCAGAGGCTGCGGAAGCACGCGTGACGACGCTCGCGGAGACCTTCCCCGAAGAGGAGCGTGCGCAGCTGATTGCGCCGACACTCTCGCAGCAGAGGGCACGCGCCGCGCGGCTCGAAGGTCTGCAGCAGCATCGTTCGGCTTCAGAGGCTCACGCAGACATCGCGACGCACTTCGAAGCGGGGACCGCGGAGCGCTGCGCGGCACTGCTTGATGCGGGGCGTGTGCTTCACCGTGGTCGTGTTCACGCCGAGGCGATCACACGCCTTGAGACGATGATTGCAGAGTGCGAGACGCCCGAGGCCATCACGGACCCAGCGCGTCGAGATGGCCTTGTGTGGGCGCACTATTCACTCGGACGCTCTGCGTTGAGCGCAGGGCAGGTGCCGCTCGCCATCTCGCATCTTTCACACGTGCCTGAGATCGATGGCACGCATCGCCTTGCAGACGACGCTTACGTGTATGTCGGTCGCATGCGGCTTGAGCGCGGTGAGCGTGTGCTCGCAGAGCAAGCCTTCGACGCTGCAGCCGAAGTGCACGGCGATATGGAATCCGAGGCGCGCTTTCTGGTGGCTTGGGATCATCGCGCGCACGGCGAGTTGAGTGAGGCGCTCGCGGCGCTCGATGCGAATGTGGCGCGTGGCTCAATCGAGACGACGGAGGGCATGGTTGGCCGAACAGAGTATTGGCGGGCGCGCTTGCTCGAAACACTCTCGCGCGAGGATGAATCGGCCGATGCGTACGAGGCTCTCTTCCGCGCCCATCCGCTGACCTACTACGCGCAGCTTGCACTCGCGCGACTCGCAGCTCGGGACGAGGCACGAGCCCTTCGAACAAGAACGTCTGCGCTTCCGGCACGTCCTGATGTCAACGGTGTTGACTTGCAGCGCGCGGAGCTCGATGTCCTTGCCCGTGGCATCGACACGACCGACGAGGCCCGCGCATTCGAGCGCGCCACAAGCCTGCTCGCGGTCGGCCAAGTGCAGTGGGCAGAACGCGAACTCTCGGCGCTTGGCATTGGGCCGGACAGTGAGATCGAAACGGTCGTTGCGATGACGGCGCTCTTCACCGCACACGGGCACGCGAACCGCGCGACCGTGCTTGCGCGCAGGCGCCTTGCTGAGGTGCTTCTCGCGCCTCCGAATGCGACCTCGTTTGCGCTCTTTCGTGCGGCGTATCCGCAGGCCTTCGAGGGCCTCATCGAAGACGCCGCGATTGAAGCTTCGGTCGACCCTGCATTCGTGCGCGCCGTTGCACGTGAGGAGTCGAGCTTTGATCCCGATGCCGTCTCCGTCTCGCATGCGTACGGATTGCTGCAGCTGATTCGACCGACTGCACAGCGCTATGCGCGCCCGATGGGGCTCTCGAGCGAGCCTGAGTCGCTTACGAGGCCGGCGGTGAATGTGCGGATCGGCGCACGCTACATGGGCGCGTTGCAGCGTCGCTACTCAGGCGAAGCTGCGCTGATCCCGCCCGCATACAACGCTGGCGAGGGCGCCGTCGACCGGTGGATTCGCGAGCGGCCGGAGCAGAGCTTCGATGCCTGGGTTGAAGAGATTCCGTACGCTGAGACGCGCGGCTACACGCGCCGCGTGCTTCAGAGTTGGTCGATCTATGCGTTCTTGGATGCGGGCGAATTGCCCACATTTCCAACGGATTTGCCGCGTCGCGATGGCTGATCAGTGCGCGTGAAGTCGCACGACCGAGCCCTCGTCGCGTGAGCGGGCGATGCGTTGATCGAGTGACCGCAAGCACGACTCTTTGGCCAACTGCATCGCGCGCAGGCCTTGGTCGAGCGCGTTGGGGCCGGAGCGCGGAAGCGACTCGATCACGAGCGAGGTGAGGCCCTCTCGCGTCGGCAAACGCATGCTTGGGTCCGTGCGCCACGGGGACTTCGACGCGAGGTGATGAAAGAGCACGCGCTCGTGCTTCGGCATCCCCGCAAGGCCGGGCCGATCGAGGATGCCGCCGTCGAGCAAGAGTTGCCCTTCGCGTCGCACGGGTCGAAAGAGCCCGGGCACGGCGCACGATGCGACGACTGCGGATGCAAGCTCACCGCGCTCGATGACGATGGTGCGACGCTTAGGCACCTCGAATGCAGAGACTGCAACCTTCTTCGCGCAGGCTTCGAACGAGTGAACGGGCAAGAGCGCTTCGACCTTGCGAAGGAAGCGTTCGCCGCGGAGCAGGCCGCCTTGCGCAAGCCCAAAGAATCGACCTGGGTCCCAAAAATCTTCGCGTTTGAGCGACTGAAGCGCATCGACCAAGTCGCGCGGCGCAAGGCCGGCTGCGTACGCTACGGAGACCAACGCACCCGCACTTGAGCCACTGAGCTGCTTGGGAATGAGCGCCGATTCATCGAGCGCGGCGAGCACGCCGGCATGCGCGAAGAAGCCGAAGAAGCCCGACGACATCGCGAGGGAGAAGGGCGCCTCCTCGAGCCAATCGCCGAGCTTCTGTTGGGTCACGGCATCGCCTCTTCACCGAGGACAAAATTGTCGATCAGGCGCGTCGTGCCGATGCGCGCTGCGACGGCGAGGAGCGCGCGATCTTGCACGCGCTCGATGGGCTGAAGCGTGTCCGCGTCGGCGACTGCCACGTAGTCGATCGTGTCGAATGCGGGCGCGATCAAGTCACGTGCTTTTTGCTCCAGCACGTGTGGATCACGCTCACCCTCCGCGAACGATCTCGACGCGGCACGCAGGCCCGATGAGATGGCGAGCGCGCGCTTGCGATCCGCCTCCGAGAGGTAGCGATTGCGCGAGCTCTTCGCGAGCCCGTCCTCATCACGCACGGTGCACATACCAACCATCTGAATCGGCATGTCGAAGTCACGCACCATGCGCTGAAGGACTTTCCATTGTTGGTAGTCCTTGCGACCGAAGACTGCGATGCACGGGCCGACCATGTTGAAGAGCTTGGAGACGACGGTGGTGACGCCGTCGAAGTGCCCGGGACGAAACACGCCCTCGAGCGTCTCGGTGAGCTTGGCGACGCGCACTTGGCTTACGAAACCGTCGGGGTACATCGCGTCTTTGTCGGGCGCGAAGACGATGTCGACACCGCGCGAGGCACAGGCCTCCGCATCGGCGGGGAGGGTGCGCGGGTAGCGGCTGTAGTCGTCCTTTGGGCCGAACTGCAGCGGGTTCACAAAGACGCTGACAACAACGCGCGTAGCGCCCTGTTTGCGGGCCTCATCGATGAGCGCGAGGTGGCCTTCGTGAAGGGCGCCCATCGTCGGCACAAAGCCAACACGCTCGCCTGCCGCACGGAATGCATCGCAACGCGCTCGAAGCGCGGACGGGTCATGCACGATGTCCATGGCTCAGCCCTCGCTTGGCCCGTAGACCGCGCCCACGGCGAGTCGTCGTGGCGTTGTGTCGGCGGGCTTCAGCATGACCACGTTGGTGGCTTCGACGGGCTTGCTCGATGCTGCGCCGAAGGTGTGCTCGACGCCTGGAAAGACACCGCGCTGAACCTCGTCAACGTAGGCGCGCGCTGCCGCAACACCCGTCTCGAAGAAGTCTGCGTAGCGCTTCACGAACTTGGGTTTGAGGTCGGGCGTGAGGCCGAGCATGTCGTAGCTCACGAGCACCTGGCCATCGCAGTGCACGCCTGCGCCAATGCCGATCGTGGGAATCGAAAGCGCTTCGGAGATGCGTGCTGCGAGTGCTTCAGGGATACCCTCGAGGACGAGCGCGAATGCGCCCGCTTCTTCGACGGCCTTGGCCTCTTGAAAGACGCGCTCCGCAGCCTCTTCGCCCTTGCCCTGTACGCGAAATCCACCCATCGCATGAACGCTCTGCGGTGTGAGACCGACGTGGCCGATCACAGGGATGCCAGCCTCGACGATGCGCGCGATCGTGCGTGCCATCGCGGGGCTTCCGCCTTCGAGCTTCACGGCGTGTGCGCCGCCCTCGGCGAGGAAGCGGCCTGCGTTGCGGAGCGCGCTCACTTCGTCGACTTGGTAGCTCATGAAGGGCATGTCGCCGATGATGAGGGCGCGGCTTCCGCCAGGGACGCGCGAGAGGCCGCGAGCGACCGCGCGGCAGTGGTAGATCATCTCGTCGAGGGTGACGGGGAGGGTGCTGTCGAGGCCTTGGACGACCATGCCGAGTGAGTCGCCCACAAGGAGCGAATCCACACCGGCTTCGTCGAGCATCCGGGCGAAGGTCGCGTCGTACGCGGTCGCCATCGTGAGCTTCTCGTGACGGGCTTTTCGAGCGCGGAACTCAGGCACCGTCATGCGCGCGCGCACGTCTGCACGCTTGTTTTGCTGGGTCATGTGGGTCATCCCGAGGCCACGGAGGATTTCGGTCATGGCCGGAGAGATTCCGGTCCACGCCACCTAGGGATGCGAAAAAGATAGCAGGTTCTCCGCGCGATGAAGCGAGGGGCTCGGCTATGCTGCACGTCGAACGGAAGAACGTCATGACGCTCACGCTTCCCCTCTCCAGTGAAGAACTCCCTGAGGCGCTGCGCCGCTTCTGCGACGTCCAAGCGCCGGAACGCACAAGGCAGGTTGCGGCCAAGGGCCTTGTGCCCGTCAAAGGTGCGGAACTCGCGGCCGTGCTGCTGCAGCTCATGCACGACCCCGTGCAGGCGATTGCAGACTCTGCGCGCGCCACGTTCGAGGCCGCGCCTCCTGCTGTGATCGAGGCCGCGTGTGATGCACCGCTGCATCCAGCCTTTCTCGAAGCGCTCGTGCGGAAGGTCGCCGGCAAAGACGACCTGCTTGAGCGCATCTTGCTGAACCCCGCACTCGCGCTCGACACGGTCGTCATCATCGCGCGCAGTTGCTCAGAGCGCATCGCAGAGCGCGTTGCACTCAACGAAGAGCGCGTGCTTCAGCAGCCGCTCATCATCGAGGCGCTCTACAAGAATCGCACGACGCGCATGTCGACCGTCGACAGGCTCATCGAACTCGCGGTGCGTCATGGGATCACGCTTGACGGCATTCACACCTTCGAAGCGCATGCGCTCGCGATTCAGGGGCAACTCATCCCCGAGCCGACCGAAGAGGCGCTGCCCGGCGATATGATTTTCAGTGAGGCCCTCGATCTCGATGGCATCGAGGAAGCGCTCTCCGTCGATGCCGAGGAGGGCACGGAAGAAGTGAAGGAGAAGTACAAGCCCCTCGTTTTCCAGATTCAGTCGATGACCTTCGCCGAGAAGCTTCGGTTGTGTGTGGCCGGAAACGCCGGCGCGCGGGGGCTCCTGGTGCGCGACCCGAACAAGATTGTCGCGATGAACGCAGTCAGCTCCCCATCGGTGACCGAGAACGAAGCGACCGGCATCGCCAACAGTCGCCAAGTGGGCGAAGAGGTGCTGCGCTTTGTCGGCAACAAGCGGGAGTGGATGGGCAACTACGAGATCAAAAAGAGCCTCGTGTTCAACCCCAAAACTCCCGTCGCCATCTCGATGAAGTTTCTCGCGCACCTTCAGTTGGCAGATTTGCGCACTCTCTCACGCAGCCGCGGAATTCCCACCGCGCTCAAGACGTTGGCGCTTCAGCGCGTTGCGAAGAAGGATTCCTGATGTCGTTCTTCCGGCGCTTGTTTGGCGGCACCACCGAGGCTGAGGATCGTGCGGAGGCGGATCGACTCTTCGACCAGAAAAATCCGTTCGAAGCGCGCATGGCGTACGAGAAGTTGCGCGATCGAAAGGACGCCAGCGCGGAGACGAAGACGCATGCCAGTACGCGCATCAATGCGTGTCTCGATGGCCTTGCGAATGCGCGCATTGCGGAGGCCGAGCGATTGATCTCCGAGGGCCAGATGGAGCTGGCCCGCGGTGAGCTCGAGAGCGCGTGTGAGCTCGCGAAGACCGAGTCCATCCGCAAGCGCGCAGCGCGCATGTTGGACACCAGCGAGCGGCGTGATGCGCGTCGTGCGGCACGCGAGGTGGTGCTCGATGATGACGAGCGCTGGTCGATTCTCGCCGGCACCTGGAGTGACGCGCAGCTGGAGGAGTACGACCTCTACGGCGAGTCGTTTCGCAAGGCGCTGCTGACGCTGGTTGCGGGCAGCCCGAAGGGCTCACGGCCGACCTTGGAGGCGCTCGCACGCGATCACGAGGGCGACGGCGTGTTCCTCTTCTTGGAGGTCGCGCGCGCACGCACGCTTGACGGTGACGATGAGGCCGCGTGCAAGGCGCTGCGCCTCTTTCTCGACCGCGTTCCGGAGGAGGATCGCAGCGATGCGCGCATCATGGGCTATCTCTTCTTGGCGCAGGTCGATGACAAGAAGGGCAGTGACGAGAAGGCGATTGCGCACCTCGAGCGCGCCGTGGATCTGATGCCCGATGACCCGCGTCCGCTGCTGAACATGGGCTCGTTCCTTCGTCAGAAGGGTGACCCGGAGTCGGCGCTCACGTTCATTGAAGCTGCGGTCTCGCTGCTCGATGAGGACCAGCCGAATCTCCTTGTGCAGCTTGAGCTCGCGCTTGCGAAGCGTGATGTCGGCCAACGTGCAGAGGCGATCGAGATCCTTGAGCGCGTGATTCGAGGGCAAGTCGCGCGGTCCCAGCTCGACCTCGCGCCGAGCATTGCGATTCCATTGGCGGAGATGCACGAGACGAACGGCAATCTCGCTCGCGCGGCAGACCTCTACTCGACGTTGGCGCGAGGCTCCGACAAGGCCAATCACGTCGAGTATCACCGCAATGCGGGCCGCGTGTTGATGGCGCTCGGCTTGAGGCAGGAGGCGCGCAAGATGCTCGCGCGGGCAAGCGCGCTAGCCGATCAAAGCTCCGAGATCTCGCACGACATCGAGGAGATCCTGGCCGAGCTTGAGAAGGAAGAAGCGGCGGACTTCGAGGACGGGAAGAACTCGTGAGCGAAGGCCTCGTCGGCGAGCCGATTCCCTCGACCATCCTCGACCCGCGCACCGACGTGCCGCGCTTTGGCGCGTACCGAGGTGCATTCACCCACTTTGCACTCGATGCCTCGCTGCGTGAGCGCGCGACGCGCGAGAAGCGCTGGATCTACATCACGCTCGTGAAGGCGCCCTATGTGATCGCGGTTGCGATCATGGATCTGGGCTACGTGCAGAACGCGTTCGCGTTCGTGTTTGAAGAGGGCCGGGGCCTTGTGGTGGACATGCCCTCGCAGATAGGGCTTCCGCTTGTCTCGGCGGTGCGCTGCGATGGTGTTCACCGCATTCACGCACATGTGTCGGCGCTCTCGGGGAGCTTCACGGCGAGCGAGCGAAGGGGCTCGGGTCGGCTTGAGGTGAGCGTCTCAACCAAGACGTTCTCGTTGCGCGCGCAGGTCAATCTCTCCGAGCACGCACACCCGCCTCTGAGCGTCGTGGCGCGCATCCCGGGCGGTGTGGTGGACGCGACGGAGAAGCGCGCGCTCTTGCCCGTCGAGGGCGTGGCGACGGTGCGCGGTGCGCGTGTGTCACTCGATGGCGCGGTGGCAGGCTTCGACATCACCTGGGGCTTGCTCGCACGCGAGACGGCCTGGAACTGGGCCTTCCTGATGGGTCAGACCGATGCGGGTGTGCCGATTGCGTTGAACCTCACCGAGGGCTTTGTAGGCGAGCCAGAGTGCGTCGCATTTCTTGGGGACCAGCTTCACCGCGTCGGTGAAGGTCGCTTTGCATTCGATCGAGCCAACCCGCTCTCGCCCTGGCGCGTGCAGAGCGCGCGCGGCGCGTGTGATTTGGTGTTCGAGCCAGCGGCGCTTCACCGTGAATCATTGCGTCTCGGCTTGGTTGAGTCGCATTTTGTTCAGCCCGTCGGCACGTTCAGCGGAACGATTCGCATCGGCGAGACAGCGCATCGGCTGAGTCGTGTTCTTGGCGTGGTCGAAGATCAGCGCGTGCGCTGGTAATGCGGAAATAGGATTGCAATATGAAGAAAGTGTCCTGTCCCATCTGCAAGAAGGACGTTGCCACGGGCGCGGAGAACGGCGCGTTTCCGTTCTGCTCTCCGCGCTGCAAGCTCGTGGACCTCGGCGCCTGGCTCAATGGCAGCTACCGCATCCCCGGTGAGCCGATTGCGATCGACCCCGACGATGAAGAGTCGATGGACGCCCTGCGCAAGCTGACCGAGGGCAAGGCGCCCGACGCCTAACGTCACTCTGGTTGCGGCGGTGTCGCTTCGTGCGTCACGCCGAGTGCGTGCTCGACGAAGGCGTAGAGGCGCACGTAGCGATCGACGAGCGCCGAGACGGGCGTGCCTGCGCCGTGACCGACCTGCGACTCTCGATAGAACCAGACATTCGGGTTCGCCTCGCCCGTCGCCTCTTGAAGTCGCGCAGCGAACTTCGTGGAGTGTCCCCAGTAGACGCGCGTGTCGTGATCGGCCGTCTCCACAAGCACATGCGGCATGTGCTGCCCGTCGCGCACGCGGTGGTAGGGCGAGTAGGCGTGCAGCCAGCGGAAGCCCTCCTCCGAGGCAGCGGTTCCGTACTCCGTTGCCCAGATCTCGGCGGGCGGAAACTGGTGGTAGCGCACCATGTCGTAGAGGCCGACGTAGGTCGCTGCGGCCGCGAAGCTCTCGGGTGCACGCGTGATCATCGCGCCCATCAAGAGGCCTCCGTTGGAGCCGCCGGTGATGGCGATGCGTGAGGGCGTCGAGATGCCGCTCTCGCTGAAGAAGCGAATGGACGCCTCCATGTCTTCAAAGACGTGCTCCTTGTTCGCGAGGTTGCCTGCGCGATGCCACTCCTCACCGAACTCGCCGCCGCCGCGCAGGTTCGCGACGGCGTAGATGCCGCCCTGGCTCACCCAGTAGAGCGGGTGCCTCGCGAACGTCGGCATGAGCGAGACGTTGAAGCCGCCGTAGCCGTTGAGCAGCACGGGCGTGTTTCCGGTCGGCGTCATGCCGCGCTGATGCACGTAGCTGACTGGAATCTGTGTTCCATCCCGTGAGGCCACGTGCGCGTTGGTGACCTCGAAGGCGCTGAGGTCGATGGGGCAACTCACTGCGCTGACGGTCTCCGTGGTCGTGCTGCGACGCGGGACGGAGAAGAGCGTCGGCGCGTTCACGAAGCTTGAGTACGTGAACACGAGGCGGCCTGTCTCTGCATCGCCGTGAAGGCTTGCGACGTCGCCGCGCGCTGGCAGTGCGAGCTCCGCGTCTTGCGCACCGTTCATCAGAAGAAAGCGCACGCGGGAGTGCACATCCACAATCTCGTGCACGGCGATGCGGTCGCCGAGGAAGACGAAGCCGTCGAGCGTCGCTTCGCTCTCTGGGATGAACTCAGTCCAAAGCCCATCCGGGTTTGCTGACTCCGAGTGCCCTGCGATGACCGCGCCGATGGGACCTCGCAGCAAGCGGTAGCGCGGCGCGCCTTCATTCGTGAGCAGATAGAGCTGCCCGTCGTGGATGCGCGCGTCGTAGAGCTGTGTCTGCCCCTCGCGAATCGTGACGAGCGCATGGGCTGCATCCGGAGCGACGACGCGGCCGCGTGCGCGTGCCCCGCGATCGAAGACGAAGACATCCGATGCAGACCAGCCGCGTGAGAGGTTCACGATGACGTAGCGGTCATCGTCGGAGACCGATGCACTTGGGAAGAACGTGCCGTCGGTGGGCGCGTAGACAAGCGTGTCGCTCGCCGCTGGTTCACCGATGCGATGAAAGAAGAGGCGCGCGTTGTAGGAGTCCTCGCGCTCCGCGTCGTAGGCCTCTTCGCCTTCGCGGGGATAGCGCCGATAGTAGAAGCCGTCTTCGCTGTGGAGCCATGCGAGGTCAGTCCACTTCGTGTGCTCAAGCGCGTCATCGAGCATGCGACCTGTGGCCACTTCGATGATGTGGAGCGTGCTGCGCTCGTCGCCGTTCTGCGAGATACCGAAGGCGATGAAGCGGCCTGTGGGCGAGGGGAAGTACCAGTCGAGCGCGGCGTGATCTCCATACGTGAGCGGGTCGATCAGGATGCGTTCTTCTGCGCTCTGTCCGCGCCTTGTTTGGAGCGGCCTCACATAGAGCGCGGGCTGCTCGCGCGTGCCGTCGCGCTTGGAGAAGAAGACTTGGTTGCCGTAGGTCGAGGCGCCGCTGAGGGTGCCGATGCGCAAGAGCGCCTCAAGCTGTGTTGCCGTGTCTTGCCTTGCCCAGGTCTGCAGCGCGGTGCGGGTGCGCCCCGTCTGCCAGGTGATCCACTCGTCGGTGAGTGGCGACTCACTCTCAAGGGCGCGGAAGGGGTCGGCCACCTCGGTGCCAAAGAGCGTGTCGGTGACGGCGCCCTCGCGGGCGCGGGCGTTGAGTTGCTGCAGTTCACTCAGTGCCACGGCTTGAACCTCGTTGGGGGTGGTACTCGGTGGCGCGGAGGATCCGCAGGAACTCAGGAGGGTGAGGGCGGTGAAGCCGGCGGAGATTCGGATGCGACGCATGGGGCGAGCGAAGCGGAGAACGCCTCGCGGTGCAAGCGCGGTGATGAGGTGCGGCAAGTCCCAGGATTGCGGTCGCGGATCAGGTCGGTGGCGGACTAGGATGTTTCATCATGTCGTACGGAACGCGCTCCCTCGCCCTCGGTCTCGCCTTCGGTTCGCTCTCGATCCTCACGCTCACTCCGAGTGTGCGCGCACAGATCTTTCAGCCTGGCACGCAGCCCTTGGATTCAGCGCATCCCGATGCGTTGACCGTCGGGATCCAGACGAACTCGGGCTGTGCGCGATGCCACTCGAACTACGCCGATGATGGCGACTACGAGCCCTTCGACTCCTGGCGTGGCTCGATGATGGGCAATGCCGCGCGTGACCCGGTTGCGCGTGCCGCGTTGGCGATTGCCGAGGGCGATGTGCCGGGCGCCGCGGACTTTTGCGTGCGCTGCCACTCGACGTTCACTTGGTACAACGGCGGCTCTTCGGCGCCGGATTTTCACGTCCCAACGATGACGCCGCGCTTCGCACCCGATGAACCCGGTGCGCTCTCGCCCGACTTGGACGGTGTCGCCTGCATGAGCTGCCATCGCTCTGAGGATCCAGGCGATGCCCAGATTCACAACACGCAGCTGCGCTTGAGCAACGGCCAAGAGCGCCTCGGCCCCTACGAGTACGCCCCTGGAGATCCGACCCCGCCGCATGAGGCATCTCGCTCTGCGTTCATCAGCAGCAGCCGCTTCTGTGGCCAATGTCACGACATCCACAACCCGCTGCTTACGGGCTACACGATGAGCGCAGGCGGTATGGCCGTACCGACGGGTCGCCCCTTCTCGATCGAGCGCACGTTCAGCGAGTGGCAGCACAGCGTGTATGGCGAGGCGGGCGGCGCGGATGAGCAGAGTTGCCAGGGCTGCCACATGCCCGAGGTCGGTCGTCCCGTGAACGCGGCGAGTGATTTCCCCGTGCTTCGTGACCACATGAGTCGACACGACCTTGCGGGTGGAAGCGTCTGGCAGCCGCTTGCGATCCTCGATCGCATCCCGACGCCAACGCCCCTGCAGACGGCCTCGTTCATGGCCTCCTCGAACCGATCACGCGCGATGCTGGAGAACGCTGCGACGCTGGAGATCGTGACCGCGAGCCTGACCGGGGATCAGCTCTCGGCATCGTTCCGCGTCACCAACACGAGCGGCCACAAGCTGCCGACGGGCTACCCGGAGGGGCGTCGCATGTGGCTCGAGATCGAGGTGCTCGATGGTGCAGACCGCGTGGTCGCAAGCTCTGCGCGCTACGACGACATGACCGACACGCTCGCCGAGGATGCCCAGGCGCGCGTCTACGAGGTGAAGCTCGGAGAGCGTCAGGACGACAACACCGTCGACCCGAGCTTTCACTTCATCCTCAACGACGTGACCATGATCGACACACGCATCCCGCCGCGTGGATTCACCGCGCCTGCGGAGCTCGACATGGCGCCGATCGGCCGCGACTACGCTGTGGGCGATGGCACCTACAACCACTTCGATGAGCCGGCGTACACCTTCCGCAGCCTCTGCGGCACCGGCAATCTTCGTGTGCGAGCTCGCCTCCGCTATCAATCCAATAGCCGCGAATACATGGAGTTCCTCCGTGACGGCGCACCCGCATCGCTCGACCCAGCCCTGGGCGGACGCAGCTGGGGTCAGGTCGCCTATGACGGTTGGCGCGCGCACGATGGCGATGTCCCGATCACGATGGAGACAGTCGAGATGGACCTCGGCGCATCGCCTGGTCGCTGCCCGGATCCAGACGCAGCCGTGCTCGTCGACGCTGCTGCCTCGCCGGATGCGACCGCCTCGCTCGATGCCGCGATGCGCGCCGATGCGGCTGCGGCCGATGCCGCACCTGGCAACGACACTGGCCCTGGCTCCGCCTCCGGCGGTGGCTGCGGCTGTCGCGCCTCGACAGAGCCTGTGAGCGCACTCGGCTGGGCCTCGATGTTGGCCACGCTGAGCGCGGTCGTCTTGCGCAGGCGCCGCAAGCACTGAGGCCATCGAGCCCGACGTCGCGGAGGTGTTCTTACTCCGCGACTTCGGCGCTCGGCATCCCAGCCTGCACAAGCCATCCAGGGGTCCCGCTCGTGCCTGCACGACGGGTGATCTCGAGGTCATTCACGCCCGCGCCAAAGCTCGCGGAGAGCAGCTCATCGGCCGTGTACTCCGGATGCGAGTCGCCTTCGGGAAGCGTCGCGCCTGCCGCGAGGGCAGGTCCTGTCCCGACGCGCCAGATCTGCTCGGTCGGCGGGTAGATGTCCTCCCAGCGCACGCGCCGTGCTTGGTTGTGCGCGACGTCGCGGACGATGCGAAAGCGCGTGATGTGAAAGCCCGGGACGCCGCGCTGACGCAGCACACGTGCGCCCGCCGGGATGCTTGGGTCTTGCACCTCGCGCTCGGTGAAGGGCTCGAAGGAATCCACGCGACGCGTGAAGGTGACCATGCGGCTCGTCGATGCACCGCGTAGCTCAGCGCGCACGATCCCGCCCTCGACCGTCATGCCGATGACGACGGGGAAGGGGAAGTCGTTGGTGAAGCGCAGGTTGTGCTGCGCGTAGACGACCATCGAATCGAGGCCCATCCAGATGTAGCCGCTCGGCCTTGAGTGCGGCGTGCGCTCGACAATCGGGAGCCCTGCGAAGAATGCGGCTGCGTGCAGCGTGCCCGAGATTTGGCAGGTGCCACCGCCCACTCCGTCGATGACCTCACCGCCCGCAATCTGCGGCGCCGGACGAAAGCCGTTGGCCTCGCTGCGCTCACCGACGAGCGCGTTGAAGTCGAGCGTCTCGCCCGGAAAGAGCACGTGGCCATCGAGCT
This sequence comes from Sandaracinaceae bacterium, assembly GCA_044373065.1. Taxonomy (GTDB): domain Bacteria; phylum Myxococcota_A; class Polyangia; order Polyangiales; family Sandaracinaceae; genus JAFLCL01. Next base: position 4,123 of record JBILQT010000114.1, on the reverse strand, counting down.
TGGATGCCGCGACGCGCAGGTTGAACGAGCGGTCGGCAGCCTCTTCGAGCGTCGAATAATGCGTCTCAAACGCGCCGAGCACCGCCTCGACACGCACCTCGCGAAGCTGGCTCGCGGTGCGCGTAGGAAGCTCCTCTTCGATGCGCGTCGTCGCCATCGAGGCGCCACTCCGAAGCGCGCTCTCGACGGCCTCAAGCGTGCCAAATACATCCAAGCGACGACCGACTTGCTCCGCCTGGACCTCGCCTGTGCGCGGCTGAAGGCGCGCATCACGCGGACGCACATCGAGCTGGTCTTTGTCCTCCTGGAGACGTGCGGCGAGCGCACTTCCATCGAAGGTCACAGGCATCTGAAGCGCGAGCGCGCCCGTTGTGCCCTGCTGCGCACGATAGCGACGAAGCAATGATGTCGGGTCGGCGGCCTGCGTCAGCTGCGCGGTCAGGCGCACGCGATCCACATGCGCACCCATGCTCGCGCGCGTCCCCTCGCGCGTCTCGCCCGCGATGGACAGACGCATGGGCTGCGACTCCCAGGCCGAGGCGAGCTGCTCTGCGAGCGCCGCTGGGTCCCCCGAGGGAAGCGCCGCGCCATCGAGCTCGACACGGACACTCGGAGGCGGACGACTGGCCCGCGCGTGCTCCGCCAGGGAGAGGCCACCGAGCGCAGCCGCGACGAGCAAGCACGCACCTGCAGCAAGGCCACGGAGGCGCGAGGGAGGCGCCGGAACCTTCGCCTCATCGCCCAGGGTCACATCCAGCGTGGCATCGCCAAGCGAGGCATCGGAGAGCGAATCCTCGTGCTCCTCGACCTCGGCGTCATCCTGCTCGTGCGTGCGCATTCTGCTGCGATGCAGACTCCAGAAGGGGCGGCGGGGTCAACTTTTCGGCAGGCGCCGGCCGCCAGACAGGCCGGGTTCTTCAGGTTGAAAAGCGTGGAAATCACGCGCTGGGGCCCACTGGGCGTCGTTTCCACGTCTGGAAAGCCCATCCACCCCCGAGGGAAGAACGATTTCCGGGTCCGGAAATGACGCCATGGAGGGTCAGGAGGACGATTTCCAGAGCCGGAAACCGCGCGGACCCCCCACCAGGGCGCCACTTCCGCGTCTGGAAGCTTCGTTGACCCCCCGCCGGGCGGCGCTTTCCACGCGAAAAGTGCTGAGAAATCGTTCGCTGGACGCGCTCGCACGCGACGTGCGCGCGTCATTTTTTACTCTGACACCTGCGTCAATTGCCTGGCTTGCGCGTCATTTTTACTCTGACGCCTGCGTCAATTGCCTGGCTGGTGCGTCATTTTTACTCTGACACCTGCGTCAATTGCCTGGCTTGCGCGTCATTTTTACTCTGACACCTGCGTCAATTGCCTGGCTGGTGCGTCATTTTTACTCTGACACCTGCCTCAAGCACCCAACCGAAAGCGAAGCATCTGACTCGAGTGGTCCGTCACCACGACGAGCACGTCTTCGGTCTCGAACGCGATCCCCTCCGGCTTCTCGTCGTCGTCCAGCGTGAGGTCGAAGGAGGCCAAGAGCTCCACCTCGGAGGGGCTGATGCGGGCCTCGACGATGCGGTGTGATTGGTCTGAGAGGAGGAAGAGATGGCCGGTGCGGGGGCAGAGGGTGACGTCGGCGACATCCCCGAGGAGGCCGTCGAGTGTGTCGTCGAGGTCGACCACGTGGAGCTCACGCAAGTCAGGCAGGGCGTAGAAGCCGAGCGCCATCGGCTTGCCCTCATGCGCGACGACCAGCGCGCTCGGCCAGCCCTCGGCAAAGCCCGCTGGGAGGAAGGCGACGCCCTCCCAACCTTTGTTCTTCTTGTCGCCTGGTCGCTCGATCTCGCCGAGCCGCACACCCGGCGCGAGGCGCGCGCTGCCGGGGGTTCGTTGCACCTCGAAGGAGAAGACCTCGCCGCTCTCCTCAGAGACGGCGTACGCGTGCGCGCCGTCGTCACTCACGCACACGCTCTCGAGGTCCCCGAGAGCCTCGTGTTCCTCGACGTCGCGCAGTCGGATGGGCCTCGGGCCGCCTGCGAGAAAGAGCCCCTCGTCGTCGTTGACGATCAGGTAGAGGCCCTCGCCCAAGGGCGCTACGGCACTCGCACTTGGGACGCCGAGCGAAGCCTGCGAGAGCGCCTCAAGTGGCAGGGTCGGGAGCGTGTTCGCGCGTGTCTTCTTCTTGCTGGCCATGCGCCGAAGCTAGCGCGCACGACGACGCGCACGAAGCGCCATCGGCTCGCGACCAATCGAGAAGAGCCAATCCGCAATCGCCAAGTCTTTGTTCGCGTTCGCGCGCAGCAGCTCCTCGAGCTCGCGCAGGCCAAGCACCGCATCGGCACTCTGTGGGGCGCCGATGGCCTCACCACGGGCACGCACCCGCGCGGCATGGTGGCGGAAGGCGAGCGCCTCATCTGGAAGGCCCGAGGCGGCACGCGCAACGTCGCGGTAGTACGCCGTCAGCGCTTCGATCACGCCGTCAAGATCGGGTGAGCGCGAGAGCTCCTCGGCCATCGAGACGACAGCCCCCGGACGCCCTTCCTCGGCCACACCGTCCACACGCAATGCGAGCTCAAAGAGCGAGTCTGCGAGGGCCACTTCGCCTTGGACGGTCGCCAGCGCGAGTGCCTTGTCAGCACGCCCATCCGCAAGCGCAACCGCCACACGACGCGTGGACTCGGGGACACCGCGCGCCGCCAAGAGGCCATCCAGATACGCATCGTCCAAGCGCTGAAAACGGACGCGCTGACAGCGTGATCGAATCGTCTGAAGGAGCCTGTCCGGACGCGAGGTGAGCAAGATGAAGTGCACCCCTGGGCGCGGCTCCTCGAGTGTCTTGAGCATCGCGTTTGCGGCCTCGGGATGCTGCTCGGGGAATGACACATCGGCGTCGGGGAAGATGACGAACGCGTGCGAGGCCTCGAAGGGCGCGAACTGCGCGTAGGGGAGAATCTGCTCGCGCACGACCTCGACCGGAAGGTTGTGATTGCCCTCTTCTCGCGGCGCAAAGAAGCGCAGGTCTGGGTGCGCGGATGCGTCGATTCGGCGTGCGAGCTCGATGCGCGCAGGCTCACTCAACCCGGCACCCATCGCTGTCTTGGCGAAGGCACGCGCCGCAAGCGCCTTGCCGACGCCGCTTGGGCCCTCGAAGAGATAGGCCGAGGCCATCCGGTCTCCCTCGACCGCGCCGCGAAGGGTTTTGACGGCGTGCGGTTGCGAGGCGATCTCAGCGAAGAAGTCCATCATCACGTTCCAGGAAGGTCAGGCTCGAAGAGGCCGAGCGCCATGCCTTCGACTGCGCGCAGGAGGCCCTCTTCATCGATCGAACCGGGGTCGACATAGTGCTGCATCGCGAGGCCATCCAAGAGCGCGACGAGGATGCGCGGGACGAGCTCGCCGGGCACGCGAAGTCGCAGGCCCATGCGCGAGAGATGCGGCACGAGCGTCTGATTCACCTGCTGTGCGGCGAAGCGAAAATAGCCTGCGAGCTGCGGTTTGAGCGACTCATCGTAGAGGGCCTGCGCGAGCAAATCGGCCACCACTGCGACCTCATCCGTGCGCTGCCGACGAATCACCCAGAGCTCGAGCACCGAGGAGCGAAGCGCCTGCAGTGGGTCACCCGAGGCGGCAAGCCAAGCATCCAAGGTTCGATGCGCGATGGACTCCAGCGCGCTCTCCAGCACCTTCGAGACGAGCGATTCCTTCGTCGGAAAGTGATAGTGCAGCGCACCCTTCGACATCCCCGCTTCCTTGGCGATGTCGAGCAAGCTCGTGCGTGCGTAGCCCTTGGCCGCGAGCACGCGCGTCGCTGCGGCCACGATGTGCGTGACGCTTCGTTCGGACTTCGCGTACGCCATGAAGCTGCCTACGAGGTGCGCTTCTCAGTGCGCGGCAACAGTGAAGTTTCCTGCCGTGCAGTAGGCGGGCAGGCTTGACTCGCCGCCGTCACGGGGGGGGAAGTCGACAAGCTCGGGGATGCCGCACTCCATGTTGGTGCCCACCTGATTGAGGAAGCGAACGCAGCGGACGACCTCACCCGGATTCTCGACCGCAGCGACCCACTGGCATCCGATGCGGTCTGGGTCGCGTGCGTCGACAACGTTGTAGCTGCCCGGAATCCCGCACTGCTCCATGA
>JBILQT010000427.1:0-5014 GCA_044373065.1 Sandaracinaceae bacterium | reverse complement strand
CTGCGGCCGCCGCACTGCTCAAGATCAAGTTTGATCCGAGCGAGGCGCAGCGCGCCCTCGAGGCACTTCGCGAAGCACTGCCGCGACTCGGAGGCAGCCGCGCCCAACACACCGTGTTTGAGTTGCTTCGAGACGACGCACGGCAACAACATTTGCTGAGGAGTTCCTGATGATGCGCACGACCGCCGATGCCCTCGCAGAGGCCATCGCAGGTGCAGGCACACGCCACGTATTCGGCATCTCGGGCGGTGAAGTGCTTGTGCTCATGGATGCACTCACGCGCGCAGGCGTGCGCTTCATCGGCACGCGTCACGAGACGGCCGCGGGCTTCATGGCCGAGGGCACTTGGCATGCGCAGGGAACGCTGGGCGTGATGCTCGGCACCGTGGGACCGGGCGCGACCAATGGCGTGAACGCGGTGGCGAATGCGCAGCAGGATCGGGTGCCCTTGCTCGTCATCACAGGGGCCATCGATGAGGGCGAGCGCTTCGCCTACACGCACCAATGGCTCGATCAACGCGCGCTCTTTGCGCCGATCACCAAGGCCTCGTTCACGCTCGTGCCCGAGAGTGCAGATGAGATTTGTGCACGCGCCATCGCCCTCGCCTTCGCGCATCCACAGGGCCCTGTGCACATCGACGTCCCCGTCGGCCTCGCACGCGCAGCGGCCCCCGAGCGCCCGGCACCTTCGCGAACGCGCATGGCGCAGGGGCATGCGGATTTGTCTGCGGCGAGAGAGAGGCTCGCACGTGCGGAGCGACCTCTTGTGATCGCTGGGCTCGATGCGCTCGACGCAGGTGAGAGCCTGCGTGCGCTCCTCGATGCGACCTCGGCACCGCTCATCACGACGTACAAAGCCAAGGGTGTGATCGATGAGCGCGACCCGCGCGCCCTGGGTGCTGCGGGCCTCTCGCCGAGTGCGGACAAGCTGCTCTTGCCGCTCGTGAAGAGTGCCGATGTGGTCGTCCTCGCTGGGTACGATCCGATCGAGATGCGACGTGGTTGGGTCGAGCCTTTTGGTGCGGACGCGTTCGTCATGGAGTGCACACCGAGCGCGCTCTTGCATGGGGTTCACACAAGCTCGCTCGTTGCACTCGGCGATGTCTCAGAGAGCCTGCAGGCGCTCACACCGAAGGGAAGCGAATGCACGGCCTTGTGGGCCGAGCGCGCGCGTGATGTGCGCAACGCCCTTCTCGAAACCTTTGCGCCAGAAGGCGATTTCGGGCCTCGCGGCATCGCACACGCAATCCGCGCAGCGTGGCCGGATGAGGGCTTCATCAGTGTCGACACGGGCGCGCATCGCATCGTCTTTAGCCAGGCATTTGAGGCGCGTGTGGCGCATCGACTCGTGCAGAGCAGTGGCTTGTGCACGATGGGCTGTGCCCTGCCGCTCGCGATCGGCATCGCAGTGGCTAAGCAGGAGCCCGTGCTCGCGCTCGTAGGCGATGGTGGACTCGACATGGTGCTCGGCGAGCTGCTCACTGCGCGTGATCTGCAGCTGCCTCTTGTCGTGGTGGTGATCGACGATCAATCGCTGGGGCTCATTGCGCTCAAGCAAGCGCGCGACGGATTGCCACGCCTTGGTGTGGACTCAGGCGCAACCAACTACGCGGCCATCGTGGAGGCGATGGGGGGAGTAGGCGTCCGCGCGGAGACGTCTGCACAGCTTGAAGAGGCGATTGCGAGGGCACGTTTGCGTGAGGGTTTGACGCTGATTCACTGCCCGATCTCGCGGCACGCGTACGACCTCGTGCTCTGACAACAGTCGCTTTGTTGAGACGGCCCCTCAACGTCATGGCGAGGCGGGCTGCGATGGAGGCATGATGCCGAGGCCTTTTCGAATGTCCTCCTCGCTCCCTCGTCGAAACACCATGCACGCAAAGAGAACCGCTTTCTCGTTCGTCTCTCTTCTCCTCGCCGCGATGGCGCTGGCATTCGCGCTCGCACCCCTTGGTTCTGGCGCATCGTCGCAAGAGACCACGGGCCCGGTGGAGCAAGGCCGCACGCTGGAGGCTGCGCCGCCTGAGGTTGCGGTGACGCCGGGCGAAGAGCTTCCGCCCAACACGGTGGTCATCGATGTCGATGCACCGGAGCGCGCGCTCTATCGCATTGCGGTTCCGGCCGTCTCTGGGGATGCGATTGGGGCCGAGGGCGCGGAGGTGATGCGGAATGATTTCCGACTCATCTCGCTCTTCGATGTGCTCGACCCGCGCGGCTTCGTTGCAGACCTCAGCGCAGAAGGCCTCGGCATCACAACGAGCTCCTGGCAGAGCGTCGGTGCGCAGGGCGTGATCAAGGGGAACATCACGCGCACGGGAAATCAGATCCGCGTCGAGATGCGGCTCTACGAGCTCTCGCGGGGCGACACCGCCACGCTCTCGCGCACCTACACAGGCAATGCGTCGGAGCTGCGCGGCTTCATGCATGACTTCGCGAACGAAGTGGTGCGTGTGCTGACAGGCCAGGCCGGCGCCTTTGGAACGCGCATCACCTTCGCGCGTCGCGTGCGTGAGGGACGCAAAGATGTCTATGTCGCGAGCTTCGATGGACACAGCGTCGCGCGCGTCTCAAGCGGCCGTGGCGTCGCGATGCTTCCCTCATTTGGGCCTGGCGGCATCTGGTACTCGGTGCTCACCGAGGCGGGGATGTTCATCACGCACTCCGGCACCGAGGAGCGCCCGATCATCGATGCGCCCGAGTCGATCAACATGGGCGTTTCGGTGTGCGGTGGTCGCGCGTACTTCACCTCAACGCGCGACGGAAACGCCGAGATTTACAGCTCGGCCACCGATGGCACCGACCTGCGTCGCTTGACCGACAACCCTGGCATCGATGTCTCGCCCGCATGCGGCGGCCCCGGTGGACAGATCGCCTTCGTCTCGAATCGCCAAGGCAGCCCGCAGATCTTCGCGATGAACGCGCAGGGCGGCAACGTGCGTCGCTTGACCTACCGCGGCTCGTACAACCAGACGCCCGCCTGGTGCCCCGATGCGAGCCAGAACTTGCTCGCGTTCACCGGTCGCTCGGGCGGCCTCGACGTGTTCACCGTGAACATCGCGACGCAGCAGTACACGCGCATCACGCAGGGCCAGGGCGTGAACAAGGACCCAGCCTTCAGCCCCGATTGCCGCATGCTCGCGTTCTACTCAACGCGCGGCGGCATCTTCATGTCGAACCCCGAGGGCCTCAATCAGCAGCTTGTGATTCCGGGTGTGGCTGAGACACTTCGCTGGAGCCGCTGAGGCAACAGTCGCGTGTCTGACGCAACACGCGCAGACACGCGAACCCATGCAAAACAAGGCTTTTCGCGTCGGCACGTGCACTGCTCATGCGTGGGCATGCGCAACGCACTCACCCTCGTCCTGCTCGCCTCCCTTCTCCTCGCACCCACACGCGCACGCGCTTGTTGGGATGGCTTTGCTGCCTCGCTCGGTCACGTAAGCGTGCTTGTCGCCTCCGACGAGGCGGTGTGGAATTCGACCGAAGTGGAGGAGACGGCGCTCTGGCTTGGACGTGTGAATGCGCTCTTGCCCGACAACGGCTCGCTTGAGCTGGAGCACGGATACGGCGTGCTCGACTGCGGCCAAGGCCCTGCGGAGTTCGAGTGGCGCGGCGGCTGGCCGCAGCTCTTTCAGCAGGTCGCGCGGCAATGTCACGCAACGAGCCGTGCACGTGCGGAAGCGATGAGCGCCGTCACGCCCGTCTACACAGTGCAGCTCGCAGCAACGCACGATGAGGCCAACGCCGAGCGTCTCGCAGAGGCCGTGAACACACGTGAACTGGACGCCTCTGGCTTCATCGAAGTCGGTGGATTCCCCGCGATGAACCCGGTCGCGCATGTCGTCACCGAGGGCGCACTGCATCGCGTCTGGGTCGGCGCATTCCTTGATCGCGCGGAGGCAGAGGCCGTCGCGACGCTGCTTGGTGAAGGCGCCTACGTACGGTCTCTTGCGCGAGTACAATGAGGCGATGGGCGCCGCAGAGAAGATCGACGAGAAGGTTTTGGAAACGCCAGCGAAGGTCACGGTGGCGGAGTTTCTTCCCATGATTGCGAACGAAGAACCTCTTGAACTCGTCGAGGGACAGGTCGTTCGAAAAGCCTCGCCACAGCAAGATCATGCGCGCACGCAGATCAAGCTTGGCGAGGTGCTTGGACCGTTCAACCGGCGCGTCGGCGGCCCACGCGGCCCGGGTGGCTGGTGGATCATGAGCGAGCTCGACACGCTCTACACCAAGACCGAGGAGGTCTTTCGGCATGACGCACAGGGCTACCTGCGCGCACTCCATCCTGAGCCGCCCAAAGGCCACCCGTGCCCATTCGCTCCGCAGTGGGCCTGCGAGATTCTCTCGCCTTCCAATCCGCGCATCGATTGGATCAAGAAGCAGCGCACGCTGCTCGCGCACGAGGTGCCGCACTATTGGGTGATCGACCCCGTCGCCGAGCTACTCACCGTGCTGCGCTACCAACCCGGTGGCTACCAAGTCGCACTCACCGCAGGGCGTGGCGATGTCGTGCGTGCGGAGCCCTTCGAGGCGATCGAGTTCGCACTCGATGAGCTCTTTGGTCACGCGTAGCGGTCATCGGAAGTCACAGCCAACGTTGGCTGTGGACAACTTAGCGGCGACGAAACCATCCCCGCCCTCGTCGGCCTCCAAAGAAGAGCCTGAGCAACCCAAGGGCCGCGACGACGACCGCGGCAATCCACTCCCAGCGTCGATACTTTCGCAGGCCCTCGGAGGTGTCCTTGTGAAGCGCGACATGCGCCTCCACGACGCTGCGCTTCTCCCAACAGCGGCCGCATAGCCACTGACCCTTGGCGTCTTTGCCGCAGGTGTCGTCGAGGAGCCCGCCGCAGCGAAAGCATCCGTGGTTAGGCATCGCGGCTCACTGCGCGGGGAAGCCGAACGTCGCAGTCGCGCGGCCCACTGCAATCGTGTGCATGCGCAACATGAAGCGCACGACTGCGGGCGAGGCGTTCGCATCGATGCCGAGGTTCGGTGCGTCGATCGCGTA
>JBILQT010000426.1:0-5026 GCA_044373065.1 Sandaracinaceae bacterium | reverse complement strand
ACCAAGAGACCAAAGCGCTCTTGAACCCGAAGGGCATGATGGCCTTCTTGGACAAGAACCTGCGCAGCCTCGGGACGGCCGCGTGTCCGCCGTACCACCTCGCGATTGTCATCGGTGGGACGAGCGCCGAATACGCGCTCAAGACAGCCAAATACGCATCGGCGCGCTACCTCGATGGACTGCCGATCACGGGCAACGAATTGGGTCGTGGCTTTCGCGATGTGGAGCTCGAGGCGCAGGTGCTGGAACTCACGCAGAAGCTCGGCATTGGTGCGCAGTTCGGTGGCAAATATTTCTGTCACGACGTGCGCGTCATTCGTCTTCCGCGTCATGGCGCGAGCTGCCCTGTGGCGATTGCCGTCTCCTGCTCGGCGGACCGTCAGTGCCTTGGGAAGATCACCAAGGACGGCGTCTTCATCGAGCAGCTGGAGACCGAGCCTGCGCACTATCTGCCGGAGCCGAGCACGGAGGATCTCAACGGGGATGTGGTGCACGTCGACTTGAACAAGCCGATGAGTGAGATCCGCGCGCTCCTCTCGCAGTACCCGATCCGCACACGTCTCTCGCTGCATGGCCCGATGGTCGTGGCCCGCGACATCGCGCACGCGAAGCTGAAGGAGAGGCTCGATGCGGGGCAGGGCTTGCCTGAGTACATGAAGGAGCGCTGCGTGTATTACGCAGGCCCCGCGAAGACGCCGGAGGGCATGGCCTCGGGCTCGTTTGGTCCGACGACGGCAGGGCGCATGGATAGCTACGTGGCCGACTTCCAAGCGGCGGGTGGCTCGTTCGTCATGCTCGCGAAGGGCAACCGCTCGCGTGAGGTGACCGATGCCTGCCAGAAGTACGGCGGCTTCTACCTCGGCTCGATTGGCGGGCCTGCAGCGCGCCTCGCACAGGACTGCATCAAGAAGGTCGAAGTGCTCGAGTACGCCGAGCTCGGCATGGAGGCCGTGTGGAAGATCGATGTCGTCGACTTCCCCGCATTCATCATCGTCGATGACAAGGGCAACGACTTCTTCGCAGGGCTCACGGGCAAGGTGATGGACCCGGCGAAGAAGCTGCCCGTCGCAGGATGACCGCGATGAACGATGCGGCCTGGCTGGCCTTCGAGGAGGCGTGTCGACGTCGTGATGCCGAGCGGCGTCACACGTTGATTCCCGTGCTCGGGACGGGCTTCTCCGCGCAGGCCAGAAAGCGTCTCGACTGGCGGGATTTGCTCGTGCGCATCGCGGGCGATCTCGCCCTTGAGCTCCGTGTTCCGCAGCCCGAGGAGATCGCGGGCAACACCACCCTCGTCTGGGAGGCGATGCTCACCGAGATCGCCGCGGCGAGAAATCTCCAGCCTGCGAAGGCCGAGGTGCTGCTCTCCAAGCACGTGGCCAAGGTGGTCGCGGCAGAGTTTCCTCCAGGCGGCGCCACGCGGGAGCTGGCCGAGCGCATCACAAGCGCACGCTTCAGAGACGTCATCAGCTTCAACTTCGACCTCGGCTTGCACACGCATCCACCGCGCTTTGTGCGTAGCGCCCCACGCAGCTTCGACCCGGTGTGGGACCACGCGATCCATGAGGAGAGCGAGGCGCGCGTCTGGTATCCGCATGGCTGCGTCGTCGATGCGCTCAGCCTCCAGCTCGGTCAGCGCAACTACGGCTTGCTCATCCCTGCGCTTGAGCGGGCGCGTGCACACACCAAGCAAGCGGAGAAAGCGGGACGCGCGCCTCGGCCCTCGTGGGTCGGCGTTGGGCTGACGCGTCCTCTTGTCTTTCTCGGCATGAGCCTCGGCCGCGAGGAGTGGGCGCTCTGGTGGTTCTTGAATCAGCGCAGGCGCAATTCTGCGAGGCAGAAGCTTGAGTCCTCAAGGCCGGTCTTTGTGCTCATCCAAGCGCGCGAGGCCGAGGTGCTGAGGGTGGCCGCGGAGCTCGCGGGCCTCACGCTGCTCGTCTTCCCCAACGGCGCCTTCAACGATGCCTGGGAGCGTGTGCTTGGCTGCTTTGCCCAGTGAAGAGGCTGACGTGATCGCACTTGTGGACACGCATCTTCACCTCGATGAGGAGCGCCTCACACGCGCGCATCCGCGTTTGCTCGAGGAGGCCAAGCAGGCCGGTGTGAGGTGGGGAGTCTCGGTGGGGACGCGTCCCTCGCAGTGGCAACGCCTGGAGGCGATTCGCGCGCTCTCTGGTGATTGGCAGGTGGCTGTCGGCATCCATCCACAATGCCTGCCCGAGATGGACGCAGCCGAGTTGGCGCAAGGCCTTGCGACGCTCGCAAGCGAGGCGAAGCGGCTTGGTGCGGTGGCGATCGGTGAGTGCGGTTTTGATGGCGGGACTGCGCGTGGTCACGCTGCGTGGTCGCTCGCGCGGCAGGCTGAGATTGTGGGCGCGCAGCTCGATGTGGCCGAGCAACTTGCACTGCCGCTGCTTGTGCACGTGCAGGATGCGATGGGCCCTGCGCTCGCTTACTTCGAGAAGCGTGGTGCGCTGAAACACGGCGCGGTGCTGCATGCCTTTGGAGGCCCGGCAGAGCTCATCACGCGGTGGGCAAAGTTGGGCTTCTACTTCGGCCTTGGGCCCTCGGTGACGTGGACGAAATCGAAGAAGCCCAAGGAGGCCGCGCGGCGCATCCCGATGGAGCGCATCCTCTTCGAGACAGACGCGCCTTACTCGTTCTTGGAGGGCTCCAGCATTCGCCAGGGTGAGCCGGCGCATGTCGCCGAGGTGGCGCGCTACGTGGCTGAGCTACGCGGTGTGCCCTTTGAGGAGATGGCGCGCGTCTCGACCGAGAATGCTTGTCGGCTGTTTCGCCGGTGACGTTTCTTGTGGGCGGAGCAGAAGAAGCAGAAGCAGAGGGAGCAGTTGGCTGTACGCCGCGTTGGCGCTTGATGCCGACTCGGTTGCGAGCGTGAGCGTGATCGCGCGAGGTGGCGTTCTGGGTACTCCCTCAACCGACCCGTTTGCGCCGTCATGGCTGACGTGCGGAACTACCCAGAACACGTCGAGCGAGATCACGCAGCCCTCGCACGAAAGAACGTGGACCGAGCGTCAACGCGGCGTCCAGTACTATTCTTTTCATGTTGAAATAATATCAGCCCTTCGAGAGCGCGGCCTTCGCACGCACAGCCTCATCGACCACAAGCTGATGCGCCTTGCGATGCGTGCTCGTCAACTCACGCACCACCACGCTCGCTGCCGTGAGACCAAAGCTCCCCGTCACAAAGCTCGCCGAGCCATCGATGCGCGCGCGCTTGTCGCAGGTGTAGACCCCGTTGTCCTTGTTCGGACAGACGCACACAAAGCCCGTCCCCTCGTCGTAGGCCAGCGGTGCCGGCGTCGCCTGCTGCTCATCGGAGAACACCGCCGTCACGCCTGTGCTCTTGCCGCGCTCGATCGCCATGTTGAACTGCTTGCGCAAGATGGAGCGCACATCGCGCGCGAGGCCGCAGCCCTCCGTGTCGGCGAGGTCGCTTGTGCGGATGCGCGTCGGGTCGAGCTTCCCCGCGGCGCCCATCGAGCTCACGATCGGGATCCCACGCGCCATGCAGGTCGCGAGCAGATGCGCCTTCTTGCCGATCGAGTCGATCGCATCGACGACGAAGTCGATCTTCCCTGAGAGCAAGCGCTCGCTCGTGTTCTCGTCGTAGAAGGAAAGCTCGGCCTCGATGGTCGACGTCGGTGAGATGAGGCGAAGGCGCTCGGCCATGATCTCGGCCTTGGGCTTGCCGATGTTGCCCTTCATCGCGTGAAGCTGACGGTTCGAATTCGTCACGCAGACATCGTCGAAGTCGACGAGCACAAGGTGGCCGACGCCACTGCGCGCAAGGGATTCTGCGGCGAACGAGCCGACGCCACCCATCCCGAAGATCACGACGCGCGCACGCATCAAGCTGTGAAGACCGGGCTCGGTGAAGAGGCGCGCGGCCCGGTCGAAGCGTCGGTGAACCTTCAGCGGCGTCTCGATGTCCGGGTCATGGACATGGACTGCGGGGGTGTTGGCGTCGCGCACGATCGGAAGAGGCATGCGCGGAAACTACAGCAAAGCGCGGAAGCGTCGACTGCTTCGGCAGGCCTTCAAACGCTCTTGATGCGCGCGGCCGTCAGCGCACGCACCTGCGCATCGACGAACGCCTTCACGACGGGCTTGTCTGGGAAGAGCACATCGAAGCCATGGAAGGCGCCCTCGACGACCTCGACCTCACAAGGAACGCCCGCCTCGCGGAGGCGCTTGGCGTAGGCCACGTCTTCCTCGTGGAAGAGGTCGAGTGTGCCGACGCCGACCCATGCGGGAGGCAGGCCTTGCAGGTCTTCACGTCGCGCGGCTGCGGCATAGGGCGAGGTGTGCGGGGCACCCGGCGCGTGACCGAGATAGGCGGACCAGGCCCAGGCATTGCTGCCTGAAGTCCAGATGCGCACCTCGCTCGTGTCCATGGCTGTGCGTGTGACGGTGCGGTCATCGAGCATCGGGTAGACGAGCAGCTGAAAAGCGGGCCTCACCTCGCCTTTGTCGTGCGCGAAGAGCGCGAGCGTTGCCGCAAGCCCACCGCCTGCACTCGCGCCTCCAAGCGCGATGCGTGCGGCATCGATGTGCAGCGAATCGGCATGCGCAAAGAGCCAACGCAGGCCCGCATAAGCATCTTCGAGGGCGGCAGGTGCAGGGTGCTCCGGTGCACGTCGATAGCGCACGGCCGCAACGCTTATCCCAAGCGCACGCACGAGCGCGAGGTTGCGCGCCTCATCTTGCTCTGGGTTGCCCATCACAAAGCCACCGCCGTGCATCCAATAGAGCGCGGGCTGCGGCGATGTGAGCGACTTGGGCTGGTAGAGACGAAGCGAGACTGCAGGCGAGCCCGATGCCGCTGGCACCTCGATGTCGCGCACGAGGACATCCGTGAGGCGAGGCAGGGGGCCAGGGCGCTTCTGGAGGCGCGTGAGTGAGACGGTGCGCCGCCCAAACGAGAGCTGCGGGATCCAACGTGCGAGGCGGAGGTCGGGGTGGAAGGCCATCAGTGACCGACGGATGCCGTGGAGAACGCCGT
>JBILQT010000113.1:0-21689 GCA_044373065.1 Sandaracinaceae bacterium | reverse complement strand
AATCCGACGGGAACGGTGCTGCGCGATGCAGACATTCTCGCGTTGGCCGAGGCTCACCCGAGCACCTTCATCGTCGTCGATGAGGCCTACGGCGCGTTTCGAAAGACGACGCATCGCGCATCCTTGCCGCGCCTCCCGAACCTTCTCTTCACCGGCACGCTCTCGAAGATCGGCATCGCAGCCCTCCGCATCGGCTGGCTGGAAGCGCCTGCGTGGTTTGTGCGCGAGCTCGACAAAGTGCGCCTCCCCTTCAACGTGCCGACGCCCTCGCAGTGGCTCGGTGCGCATCTGCTCGATGTGCGTCGCGATGCCGTGGATGCGCAGGTGAAGCGCATCGTTGAGGGACGCGAAGCGCTGTTGCGCGGCATCGAGGCGTGCTCGTTTCTGCGTGCGATCCCGACGGAGGCGAACTTCGTGTTGGCGGAGGCGCCCAGCACCGAGCTCACTGTGAAGCTCGTGGAGCACCTCGCAGCAAGCGGCATCCAAGTGCGCGCCTTCTTGAAGGGGACACTCTCGCGTCATCTGCGGATCACCGTGGGCAAGCCCGAGGAGAACGAGGCACTCCTTCGCTCGCTTCAGCAGTTCCCATTCGCGAGGTAGCGCCAACTATCTCAATACGTTCCATATCTTATTGAAAACATATTGAAGTGCTCACGCGACAACGCGATTGGCACTCCAATTCGCTTGTGTTAGGTGTGCTGCATGGTGGAACAAAAGGTTGCCCTCCTGGGGCTTCTCGCGGATGCAGTCTTGCCTGGGGAATACAGGACACTGCACGAGGGCGCGCTCGACGCGGGGACATTCGCGGCGGTTCGCAAACACAAACCCACGAGCCTCGTTGCGCTCGCGGTGCGCACGAGCGCGGAGCTTCCGTCGTTTGTGAATGGGCGCATCGGGACGACGTGCGCGGTGGTGCGCATCGGCAAAACAGACATCGAACTCCAAGGCCTAGAGCGCGTGAAGATCACGCGTGCATTCGCGGGCCCGCCGCCGATGGCTGAGCTCGAAGCACTGCCGAGCGAGACCTCGTCGGGTGCGCTTCTGGAGGGCCTCGCGCAGCTCCTTGCGAAGGGGCCCAAAGCGCACGCGGACGCAGACGAGGATCTGCGTCGCACGGCAGCGTCTCTTCTTCGCGCGATAGCTCCGCAACAAGCACTTCGCGATGCGATGAGCCTGCCGATGCAGGAGGCGCTCGAGGCCGCGCTGGGCACGATGGCGAGTCGCTCGGATGCCGACGAGGTGCGTGCACGACTTGAGGCGCTGCAACCCAAGGGCGAGAGGAAGCTGAGTGCGGAGGACAAGCGCGAGCTCTCGGCGTTCATTGCAAAGCTTCAGCGCGACCTCGACCTTCTGCCGAAGTTGGAGGGTGGCGATGCGATGCATGGCGACATCCTCTCGATCGAGCGACGCCTCGATCTGGCGGGCCTACCGACCGAGGCGATGGACCTTGCGCGCAGGCAGTGCGGTGCGCTGCGCAACATGTCGAAGGTGCATCACGACTACACGACCTACGTCGCGCATCTTGAGCTGATGGCCTCGCTTCCGTGGAGTGGCGCGCTGAGCCCGACGCCCTCGTTCGAGGTGTTGCGCACGGCGCTGGAGTCACAGCATTTCGGGCTCAAGCGTCCAAAGAAGCGCATCGTGGAATACCTTGCAGTGCGTGCCCTTGGCGGCGCCTCACGCGGCCTTGTGCTCTGCCTCGCGGGCCCTCCGGGCGTCGGCAAAACCTCGCTCGCGCGCTCGATTGCCGAGGGCCTTGGTCGCAAGTTGATTCGCGTCCCGCTCGGCGGCGTGCATGACGAATCCGAGATTCGCGGCCATCGCACCTCGTTCAGCAATGCAGGCCCGGGTCGCATCTTGAACGGCATGCGCAAAGCGCCGCGCGATGCGGTGATGCTGCTCGATGAGATCGACAAGATCGGAACAGGCACCGCGCGTAGCCCGGCTGCGGCGCTCCTGGAGGTGCTCGACCCAGAGCAGAATCACGCCTTCTCCGACAACTTTCTCGGCTGCGGTTTTGACCTGAGTCAGGTGCTCTTCATCGCGACGGCGAATGACCTGGAGACGATTCCGCCCGCGCTCAAAGACCGACTCGAGATCGTCGAGCTTGAGGGCTACACGGCCGCGGAGAAGCTTGTGATTGGGCGCGATCACGTGCTGCCGCGCGTGCAGAAGGAATGCGGTCTTCCGAGCCAACCAAGGCTCGATGACGAGGTGCTTGAGGCGATCATCGCGGGGTGGACGCGCGAGGCGGGTGTGCGCGAATTGCAGCGCGTGCTCTCGGCGCTCTATCGCGATCGGGCGGTGCGGCATCTCTCGTCAGACACCGAAGCGCTCACGCACCCGTTCTCGCTCGAGGAGGTGACGCGCGTCGTCGGTCCTGGTCGCTATCGCAAGAGCACCACCTCCAAGAGCCTCGCGGTCGGTCGCGTGCATGGCCTCTCGGTGAGCGGAGATGGCGGTGCCGTATTGCCGATCGAGGTGCTCGCGCTTCCGGGCAAGGGCGAGCTGCGTCTGACGGGTAGGCAGGGCGAGGTGATGCGTGAGGCGGCTGAGGCCGCGCGCTCGTTCTTGCGTTCGCGCGCAGCGGATTACGGCATCGATGCATCGCTCTTTCAGACGCGCGATCTGCATGTGCACTTGCCGGAAGCAGCGATCAAAAAGGACGGCCCATCCGCAGGCGTTGCGACCTTCCTCGCGATGCTCTCTGCGCTCACGGGGCGCGCTGCACGCGGCGATGTCGCAGTCACCGGCGAGCTGACGTTGCTCGGTGAGGTGCTGCCCGTTGGAGGCGTCCGCGCGAAGGTGCTCGCGGCCGAGCGCGCAGGACTGAGCCAGGTCGTGTTGCCACAAGAGAACATTGCGGATGTGCCCGACGACGCACGCATTCCGCGTGTGCACATCGAGCGTGTGCACGAGGCCGTGGACGTCGTCTTGGAAGCTTCAACGCCATCCCTCACGCAAGCCTCAACAGGGAGCTGAGAACATGCCGCGCATTCGATTGACTCAAGATCCACCGCTCTGCTCTGTGGAGGAGGCGTTCACGCTGCTAGCGAACGCGAAGGCGTTCATGAAGGCGGAGGACGAGGGGCCGTTCCGAAACGAGTCCCATTCCCTGCGCATGCTCAAGGATCGTGCGGCGTCCGATGCATCGCTCGTCGCGCTTGAGGTGGCGATCGATACGGGGGACCCGCAGCTATTGTCCGCGGCGCTTGAGGGCGCTGACGAAGTTGAGGAGTGGGGACGTTTTGATCATGAGTTCACCCACGCCTCCGCGGCCGAGGTGATCCTACAGACGCTCCCCTCCATCACCAACGTGGCGCGAGATTGTGCGCGTTCAGACTCATCGTACCTGCGTGCCGGCGTCGCCCGAGGGTTAGGAACGCGCGCGCTGCGATCGCTTGAGGGCAAGGGCGACGCGGTCGATGCCGAGGCGGCACGCATGGTGACTGCGCTGCTCAACGACGCGGACCCTACGGTGCGGAAAGACGCGCGCGACAGCCTCGGGGGGATGGCGCCGCCTGCGTGGATCACGTTCTTTCCGAGTGACCCGATCGCCTCCCGCTCGGCCTCCGAGGCCACGAGACTTCGACCCCTACTCGACGCCGCCGCAGCGGCACTGGAGAAGGGGCTCCACAAGCATACGCAGGCGTTCGCTGAGGCTGTTGCGGCGCTGCCGGATGACCTCGCACTTCCGATCTTGGAGTCCTGGATTCGCACCGAGAACGCGCTCTTTGTCGAGGGCGTCGGACCGCTCTTGGTGCGCTGGCTGCAAGGCGATGCGGAGGGCGAGCGACTCACCCGCTGGCTTACGGAGGAGGAGCACAAGAACGCCCTCATTTACCTCGACAAAGTTGCCGCGGCCCTTCGCCAG
Source organism: Sandaracinaceae bacterium (assembly GCA_044373065.1). Classification (GTDB taxonomy): domain Bacteria; phylum Myxococcota_A; class Polyangia; order Polyangiales; family Sandaracinaceae; genus JAFLCL01. The sequence continues at coordinate 17,815 of JBILQT010000113.1, read as the reverse complement.
ACTTCTCAAGCACAGTGCGTGGCCTCGTGTCTGAGGTTCGCACGATGGCTCCTGCAACCAGCGGAATCCGCGACTGTCCAGTACGCGGTCGGCAGCTTCCTGAGCAAGGCGTGGCCGCCTGACGCAGGCCGCCTGCCACTGCTTGAGCTCGTACTCGGGAGCAGCGTCGCGACCGCAGCCGTCAGCGAGCCGTCGGAGCACGAGACCTCACACCGGCGGTACGACACGAGCTTGACCGAGACCCTCGTTGCGCCCGGTCCCGGGTTCGCGGCGCTGAAGGATGTGCTCATCGACGCCTTTGTCGCAGGCCTACCAGGGCGTTGGAAGATCCTTTCCTGGCGCGTGACCGAGACCCTTCAGAGCCTGCGTGACCCAAGGCTGCGTGTGTATGCGGAGGGCCTCCTCCAGATGGGTGGAGAGAATGCAACGTGGGCGCTCCAATACCTCACGGGTGCCGGTCATGACCCCGAGGTCGACCCGCCAATTCGGCAGACGCTGACGGCGGCCATTCGCCATGCGTCCACACGCGAGGCGGTGCTCAAATCAAGTGATCTTGTCGAGCACGTTCGAAAGCCTCTTCGCGCCATGCTGTTGAAGGAAGGGCTCACACCCGACGAGCGCATCGAGATCGCGTTTCGCGCGGGCGACGTGAAGGGCCAACGCGATGAGGACGGCTTCGACTTCAGCGAGGAGGAGCAGCGCGTGATTCGCACTGCGCGTGTCGTGCTCCAGGACGAGCGCTATGTCGCACTCGCGCTTCGTTTGATTCCGAAGTTCCCGGGCTGGACTCAAGAAGACCACGAGTTCGTGACCCGCGCGTTGCACCGCTTCGGAGAAGACGGGCCTGTCACCATCACGCTGGCAAGAATCTTCGAAGACGCAGCCACGCCAGCGCTCTTGCCGCTCGCCGAAGAACTCTCCCGCATCTCTTCCAAGCATGCAGCGCACTGGGTGCGCCGTGCCGTGCAAGCGTGTCGTCCGAAGAAGGAGGAAGCGTGAGAATCGCACCGATCGATTTTCTTCCGCCTGATGCGCTCGCCCGCTTGCTTGAGCAGGCGCGGATGAGCGTGCAGACCGGCACCGAGGGAACGGAATTCCCCGAAGGTGAGGAGGAGGACATCCTCCTGGGAGGTCCTCTGCGTGACGCGGACTACGCGCGCACGATGCGCGGCATGGTCGGCTTACGCTTCTGCGCCGCGGTGTACGGAAGTGCCAAGCGCGAGGAGGGTCTGCTCGCGGCAGACTTCGCGTGTTGGGCCATGCACGCAGGCGTCTGGACGATGGAATACGACACCGAGAATGCACTCATCGCAGCCGTGAAGAGCTGTGGTGCACGCATCCTCGAAGTGCCTGGGCTCGCGGAGCGACTCGCCACCTCGAAGCACGACGGGGTCCGCTACGCGTTGGCGCAAGCGCTTCCGAAGACCGCAGTGAGCGCGCTCCAAGCCCTCGCGCGGGACGCCAATCATAGTGTGCGTGAAGCTGCAAACGCGCGGCTCGATGTCACCCTCCGCACCGATGCCTTTCCGATCTCAACCGAAGGCCATGATGAGACGGTGCTCGCCAAGGCGCGTCGCATTCTTGAGCTGCCGCGTTACCAATACGGAGATCACCAGCGCGCCGCGATACGCGCGATAGCGCCCCTCTCCGACACCCTCGCCGTCGCAGTCTGGGAGCGCCTCTTGCTCGCAGGACACGTCGGCAGCACGACGTGCTGGGCTTGGCTTCGCGCGCTGCTGGAGCGTCCTTCCGGAGAGCACGCGTTGGTACGGTTGCTCCTCGAGTGGCAGCGCACGGGAGAGCTCTCGTCGTTGGCTTACGGCTTCGAGAAGATCGGCAAGGTCTCCGATGCGGCGCGTGCACGCACGATCGAAGCGCTTGTGTCGGCAATGTCCGTCGCGCCCGACGAGCGCTACCTGCGCTCGCACATTGCCCGGTGCGCAGCGGCCCTGGTGACGCCCCGCTACGACATGAAGAAGCTCCTTGAGTTTGTCCTCGGCGTTTCGATCGAGAAGGCAAGCGAGACCGACGAAGACGACGACTACGCGATGGGGGAACTTGCGAAAGGGCTCGACAACGCAGCGAGCGTGCGTGCCCTCCAAGAAGTGCTTCTGCCCGCGCTGCGCAACGGAAAGAAGGGCCGATGGAAGCGGCTCCCGCGCTCCGTGTGGAAGCGGCTCAGCCCCGATCCTGTTGTGCGCGAGAGCGCCCGCGCACAGCTCAACGCGCTGGCATCACTCGACGAGAAGGCGTGCAGGAAGCTCGTGCTCACGCTGCTGGAGCACCGCTTTCCAAAGCTCGACGGCACCGAGACCAAGCTCGTTCGAGGGCTCTTCGCGCACGCCTCATTGCGCCCCACGCTTATCGAGCAAACGAAGGCTGGCAGGTCCCTCGCGCGTCGTTCGCTCCTGCGCGGGGAGCTCTCCATCGAGGCCGTGTGCGAGTTCGCGTATCGCATCGCCGAGGACGACCCAGAGAGCGACAAGCTTTGGACTGCCGTGCGCAAGGCACGCGATGCAGCACTCAGTGAAGCGGTCACCCTCGACCTCTGCGCGCTCATTCAACCCGGTGAGCGCTGGGCGCCCTCCGACCTCGCCGTCGCGCAACGTGGCTGCGCCATCTTGATCGCACACGAGCCCGTCCACGTGAACTTCCACCGCTTCATGCATGCACTCGGGATGGTGCAAACCAGCGAGTCGCGCGCGATGCAAGAGGAGGTCGCGGAGAAGACGAGAGTCCCCGCGCTCAAGGACTACATCATGGCAACGCTTGAGATCGACGCGATGAAACGTTGAGCCCCGGCGCGAGGCTTGCTGAAGGCCGCACGCATGTCGGCCGCAGCCCTCCAGATCCGCGCAAGAAGACGCATCGCATGGCCGCGTGTTGACCGCGCGTGTCACCTCGGAGCGACGGGGTGCACCCGTGCGGTACGCGCGACTGCGTGCTGCACGCGAGATCGGCATGCGGCCAAACCTTCTGCGCACGCTGCGCGTCTGACCTCATGAACCACGGAGACACATCCAATGACGCGCTCGCACGTTCCCTCGCTCCTTTCGTTCTTCTTGCTCGCCTGCGCAGGGCAGACCGCGCAGGTGCAGAACGACCCGCCCCCGACGCGCGCGGAGCCTGTCGTCGCACAGCCTTCGGTTCCTGCAGACTTCGCCATCGCCGCGACGGGTGGACCCGTCGCCGCTTGGATGGGCGCGGGGATGACGTTCACGCATACGCGCATCGCGCCGAGCTCGACACCCGGTGCGTTCGATGTCGTCGTTGAAGAGTCGGTGACCGATGAGATGGGGCACGAGCAGAACCTTCATGAGACGCGACGCGTGCAGATCGAGCCCACGCAGATCGAGGCCCTCTACACCTTCATTGCATCACACCGCAGCGAGCTTCAGGCGCTCTGCCAGAACCCGGACATCATGGATGGAGGCTTCTCGCAGTTCATCGTTCGCGCGGCCGGAGAGGACCTCAACTTCCAGTGCACCAACAGCACCACGCCTGCCTTCACCGAGCTTCAGACGCGCTACGGGGCGACACTGCAAGCCGCACTCGGCACGTGATGGCCTCAGAGTGCACCCGCCGCGTGAAGCAGCCGTTCGATTGACACACCCGAAGCGCACCTCGATGATCCGCGCCATGCGCTCATCGATGCCGGTTGGTCTCCTCGTCGCCCTCTCGCTCGTGGGATGCGGCGCCAGCACAGCGACCAGCACCACGTCGCAAGGTGCGCGCAGTGAGGGCCCGCCGAGCGGTGTCAGCAACGACAACGTTCCGCCCTCGCTCGTCGTGGCTGGAGGCTCTGGCCCCGCGAGCACAGGCCCCGATGCACACAGCGCCACGGGCGAGATCCTCGTGCCGGGCCCTGGCTTTTCGCCCACACCGATTCGCGCAACGGGCGTCGCAGGTGGGCCTGTCGAGGGCGGCTCCTCGCCCAGTGGCTGCACAGGGAGCTTCCCCAGCACGCCGCAGCACGTGCTCAAGATCAGCCGCCGTCTGCCGCAGCTGCGTGTGATGGTCGATGGTGTCGACCGCGACCTCACGCTCGCGATTCATCTGCCCAACGGCCAGTGGCTCTGCAACGACGACTCGGGCGACCCGATGTTTGGCTTGAACCCCGCGATCGACATGCCCGATGTGGGCCCCGGTGAGTTTGAGGTCTTTGTGGGCACCTTCTCCTCAAGCGAAGAGGGGCGGCCGCCCTACACCATCGGCGTGACCGAAGACCTCTCGCGTGGCGGCTCCTCGATGCGGGATGGCCAAGCGCCTCCGGGTCCACGTGCGGTGCCCTCGCCAGTACCGAGCCCCGTGATGCCCTTCTGATCGCTACAAAGCACGCCGCCGCACGCTACCATCTGCTGTGCTCGACCCTCGGCATCGCCTCGTACTCGCATCGCTCGGCGTTGTTGCGCAGAGCGCGCTGGGCGTTGGATGTGATCCAACAACATGCCGCGATGTCGACCAGGATGGCTTCGGCGCGCAGTGCGCCGCGGGGCCCGACTGCGATGACGACAATGCGGATCGCAACCTCGACTGCGTGAACGTGCCGCCGCCGGATTGCGAGGCAAGCCCCAACGAGACGGGCTGCCCGTGCATCGAGGGACAGATCGTCACTTGCTACGGCGGGCCCACTGGAACACGCGGCCAAGGCTTCTGTCGCTCGGGCCGTGCAACCTGCCTCGCAGGGCACTTCAGCGCGTGTGTCGGTGAGGTGCTCCCGGGGCCACTGGAGCTCTGCGACAGCCTCGACAACGACTGCGATGGGCGCACCGACGAGTCCGTCACAAGCCCCTGTGGGCGCTGCGAGACGTCATGCTCGGGCGGCGTCTGGGGCGATGGCGGCGAGCCCTTCACCGCAGGCGATCCCCTTGCGCTCACAACACGCGGCGACCTCACCCTGCAGTCTCGCGAAGCCCTCGGCGCGAGCACGCTCTGGGTGCCCAACGGCGATGACGGAACCATCTCGCGCATCGACACGAACACACGCCGTGAGGTCGCGCGCTACCGCAGCGGTCCAGACATCGACGTGCCGCGATCGCCGAGCCGTGTGGCCGTCGATTGGAACCTCGACGCGTGGATTGGCAACCGTGCCTTCGAGGGCATCTCCAGCGTGGTGCGCATCGCAGGCACGCCCGAGCGCTGCATCGATCGCAACATGGATGGCGTCATCCGCACCTCGATGTCGCCCACCGATGTGCTGCCCTTCGGCGAAGACGAGTGCGTCCTTCTTCACGCAAGCGTTGGCGGCATCAACGGCATCGTGCGCGCGATGGCTGTCGACGGAGATCGGGGTCTCGACGGTGTCTCGGGCGGCAACCTCTGGGTCGGCCTCTACAGCGAGGAAGCGATCGTGCAGCTCGATGGCATCGATGGCGCCGTGCTTCAGCGCATCGAGACGCCGGGCTTTGCGCCCTACATGGCCGTGGTCGATGGACGCGGCGTGATCTGGATGGGCTCGCAGCGCGGTGTGCTCACCCGCATCGACCCAGGCACGAGCCCCATCTCGGTTGAGCGCATCGAGCTCAACATGCCGTGCTTTGAAACGTACTCGCTCGCCATCGACGCAAACGACGACCTCTTCCTCTCTGGCTTCGCGTGCAATCGCCTCTGGCGCTATCGACCGTCGACGCGCGCACTGGAGGGCATCGACGTCCCAGAGAGCCCGCGCGGCCTTGCGATCGCGGGCACAGTGCTCTGGGTGGCGCACACCGATGGCCGCCTCTCGCAGGTGAACCTCGACACCTTCACGCTCGCGCAGACCTTCGATCTCGACACGTCCGAGCAGGCGCCACGCGACACGATCGGTGTGGCGGTGGATGGAACAGGAACGCCCTGGGCCATCAGCGAGCAAGACCGCTCAAGTGCCTCGACACCGGGCATCGCAACACGCCTTGGGAGCGACGGCACAAACCACATCAACGTCGGCTTTGCGCCGCATGTGCAGGGCGATCTCACGGGCTGGCAGCGCCTCGTCAGCGTCGCGCCCGAGGGCACGGCAAGCCACGTCTTTCTTGGATGCGGCGACGACGAAACCGTCTGGCGCGCCCTGCACCTCGATGCAGACCTGGGCGGCGGCGTCATCGAGTTGTTCGTGCGCCATGCCGCAAGTGTCGATGCGCTCAGCGGAGAGACCTTCACGCCGCTCGGAAGCACCGCCACCGACAGCGCGCCCTTCCCGCTCAGCCTGCCGCAAGGCGGCGTGCTCGAGGTTGAGCTGCGCCTCCTCGCCCCAAGCCGTCGCAGTGCCCCCGTGGTGCGCCGTGTAGGCCTTGAGTGGGGCTGCGGCGGGCCGCTCTAGGGCACTTATCTTTTGGTTTGATCGCGGCTTTCGTCCTCAGTCGCTCCCTGCGGCTGGGAGTGCACGACTATCGCTCCTTGCGGGCGCGCTCGCGCTGAAACCAAAATCTTGCGTGCCGAAAGAGCGAATCAGAGCTGCACGCACGAAGACCACTCTGGGCGCGCCAGGTTGTCCCATCCGGACGTACCCGAAGCGCTCTACTTGCCCAAGCAAAGCACTTCCGGTCCGTCCAAAAGGCCTTTGGGCGCGCCAGGTTGTCCCATCCGGACGTACCGCAAGCGCTCTACTTGCCCAAGCAAAGTACTTCCGGTCCGTCCAAAAGGGCTCTGGGCGCGCCAGGTTGTCTCATCTGGACGTACCCGCGGTGCTTTGCTTGGGCAAACAAAGAGCCCCCGGGATGTCCCGAGGGCCTGTTTTCGCGCCTTTGCTTAGTGCTTGGACGAGCTCAGATGGGCCCGCCGGGATCCATGATGGTCGGCGGCACGAGGAAGAAGACGTCGCGTTCGTCGAGGGGCGTGAAGCCGTCGCCGAGCACGTTGATCGTGCCGCGGAAGAGCTGCGGCTCAAGCGTGGGCATCACGGTGACGTTGTCCTTCACGATGATGTCGAAACAGACGCGCTCGCCTGCCGTCACGTCCATGAACGTGTCCGCGAAGCCATCCCCATTGGTGTCGACCGCAGGACGCGCCGCACAGCCACGCGTCCCATCGCCAGCCGCACGCGCCTCGATGTGATCGACGAACGCGAGGAACGAGTCGACCGAATCCACAGCATCATCCGTGTAGGTGATCGAGATATCGAGGCGCGTCTGCGCGGCAAGCGTCTGGATCTGTGCAAGCACCGTGGCGCCGATCGTCCCACCCGACCACGTGCTGTAGAGCGGAGCACCTGCGCCATCGACGGAGCCCGTGTCGCGCGCGAAAGCAGTGAGGTGGGTCATGCCGCCCGTGCCCTGTCCGATGCCGATGACACGCACGTTGCGCGCGTTCAGCGCAGCGATCGCCTCCATGTAGGTCGGCGCGTGACCACCAAGGGCCCCGTCGTTGTAGGGGTTCGCACCGCCCGGTCCGTTGTGCGCGTAGATGTCGGAGATCAGCACGACGATCGGCACGGCTGTCTCGCGGAAGCAGGGGTAACCAAACGTGCCTGCAGGGCACGAGGCGGGCGAGGTGGCTGCACTCCTGCCAGGCAAGCCCATGCCTGTGGCAACGGCCCAGAGCGCCGACGTGTGCGACTCCGCGCCATCACCACCGCCGCTGACTGAGTAGCAACCGAGCGCGGCGACGGCGGATGCGGCATCGCCCGTGACGTTGCCGCAATTCTGGTAGGCGAAATCACCGCCGCCGCCGTAAGGCGAGACGGGGTAGTCCTTGAACGCGCCTGAGCCGATCCAAGCATCGGGGATGGCCGCACGAACCTCGGGAATGAACGACGCCAAGCTCGCCCGAAGGCTGGCCACCGACGAGCCCATCGAGCCCGTTGTATCCATCAAGAAGTAGACGTCGGCCTGACGAATGTTGGTCGCGAAATCGAGCGTGTCGCGACGCGGCTCCGCAGCCTCCATGTAGGGCTCAAGGAACACGAAATCACCGCGTGTACGCGGGCTATCCGAGCCATCCAGTGGGTTCGTCATGGACGCCACTTCGACGAGATCGGACACGCCATCCGAGTCACTGTCGGCATTCGTCGTCGAGGTGCCTGCCGCGGCCTCCGCCGAGTCCGAAAGACCATCCGCATCGCTGTCTGGGTCGCGGAAGTCGAAGATACCGTCCATGTCTGTATCGATCGGCGCCGTCGCCAGATCCGCGTCTCCCGCTTCCAGCACATCGTTCAGCGAGTCGGAGTCGGAGTCCGCGTCGATGCGATCGGGCACCATGTCGCGGTCGGTATCGGTGTCCGTCTCGATCGAATCGGGGATCGTGTCGTTGTCCGAGTCCGTGTCGCGGAAGTCGGGCACGCCATCGCCATCCGTGTCGACCGGGCTCGACGCGCTCGCGCCAATCTCGGCCGCATCGCGGATGAAGTCGTTGTCGTCGTCGAGGTCGCTCGCATCACCGCGGCCATCACCGTCGGTGTCGTTGGTGCCCTCGGAGGCGTCGGGGATGCCGTTTGCGTCCGAGTCGGTATCGATGAAGTCGGCCAGCCCATCGCCATCGCTGTCGAGCGGCATGCCACCTGGGTTGCCGCTCTCATTCGCATCGAAGAGGCCGTCGCCATCCGAGTCGGCATCCTGATAGTCGGGCGTTCCATCGCTGTCCGTGTCGCGGTTTGCGATGCGCCCTTCGAACTCATCCGGGACGCCATCCCGATCTTCATCGGCACCGCCCCCTGTGACCCGACCGTCGCCCTCGGCGCCCGCATCACGACGACGTGTGGGCGTGGGATCACAAGCGGTCGCACCGACTGCAAGCGCCGCAACGCAAAGCCAGCCCACGTGAGCGTGGAGCGAGCGCGAACAACCAGACGAACGTGATGAGCGAGAAGCCATAGCAACACTCCGCGTAAGGGCTGAAGACACAGACGAGCGTACAGGATCTCGCCCACGAAAAACGAGCAACGCGCAACGTTGGGACACGCCCCACACGCGCCTCGGGGTTTTTGCTGACCGCAAAGCGATGTGTCAGCGCGGAGGCAGGAGCTTCGCGAGCCAACGATCACGCAGGCTATCGCCGTAGTCGCGAAAGCGCGCTTTGCGAACGATGTACTCAAACGCGAAGAGCACGCCCATCAGGATGTACGCAATGAGTCCTGTATACGTGGCCCACCAGGCGAGCGGCGCGAGCAAGCCAAGCAAGAGCGCGAGGCCTCCGTTGAAGACGAAGAAGCCCACCCAGACTTGCGTGAACTGCCTGCAATGCGCGGCCTGCGCCTCGCTCAGCTTCGGGTCCTGCATCCGTGCAAAGCGCTCGATCATGGGCATCGCGCCCGCCCTCAGCGTTGCGCCAAAGGTGATGAGCAACGTCAGGTTGATGAGCACGGGCATCGCCAGCACGTAGCGATGATCATCGAGCACGATGCCGAGCACGATGAGCGACATGATCACAAGCGGGATGCGCAGCACGCTCCAGAACGTCGTGCGGTCTGCACCACGCAAGCGCAGCGCGGCGATCGGCGTGACGAGCGCGAGCACCAAAATGCCCACGGTGCGCGTGCTCAAATAGGTCAGCCCCATCCAGATCGCCACCGGGTAGAGCCCGAGCAAGGTGCCGTTCAAGAACGCGAGAAAGACACCGAGCTTGGTGGGCCCTTTCCTCGGCGCCACGTCCTTCGCAGGCTCGTCCTTCGCGGCGGGCTCGGGGCTCACGCGGCGCGGTGTTGCGCCACGTAGGCCGCGAGGTTCTTGACGCTCGCGAAGATGACTTTGTTCTGCTCGTCCTCGGAGCGAACGCGCACGCCAAAGCGCTTGTCCAGGGCGCGCACAAGCTCGAGTGCATCGATCGAGTCGAGACCGAGGCCGCTGTTTCCAAAGAGCGGCGCATCGGAGGCGATGTCCTCGGGACGCACATCGTCCAGAAGAAGCTCTTCCACAATCATCGCTTTGATCTCTTGCTCAAGCTCAGGCATGGGGCGCCTCATAGTACCGGTGTGCTGGCATCGCAATCCGTCGAAGAAGACGGCTCACGGAAAGCGCGCACGCGGGTCGCGCTCCAGCGCACGCACGTAGGCCCGCACACTCGGCGGGATCGTCACCTTGGCCTCCTCCAGCCAGGCCACACACGTCTGCATGCCCTCGAGACGCGTGGCCGCAAAGTGCTGCCGCACCTGCACCGAGTTCACCCAGCTGATCGCCGTCATCGCGCCGCGGATGAGCATCGAATCCGAGACGAGCACTGCGCCAAGTGAGCGCTTGGCATGCGCCGCATCGAGGGCAGCCTGCCGTTGCGCGATGTACCGACGCGAGGCCGGGTCAGGCATCCCGCGCACACCTGTGGTGTCGGTCAGACTCACGTGCACGCCTGCATCGTGCGGCAGTTGAAAGGCGTCGAACATCGCCGCGTAGTCCTCCTGCATCGCACCTTCGTGGATCTCAAAGGTGATGATCGGGAAGAGCTTCATCGAGCACTTCGCACGAGAGAGATGCGCCCAGCAGAGGGCTTCGTTGTCGCTGATGAACTCATCACGAATGCCACTCGCAAGGCTCGTCCGCTGATGCTGAAGCGAGACGACTTTGTCCGAGACGAGCACGGCACTGCCGCGAAAATTCTTCTTCTGCGCACTGAGCGATTTGGCGCGCTCGAACTCTGCACTGGCCTCCGCGCTCAGCGGCGCAAGCTCGCGAAGATCCGAGAACACGCTGTACTCGCTCTCCCCAAAGGCATCGATGGCCGCTTTGTGGGCGCGCGCAAACTCCGCCATGTCCGGCGCAGTCACGCTTCCCCGAAGTGCAATGCGCAACACGCCGCGCTTCGTTTTGCCGTCCACCGTCCAGCTCATCGGACCTCCCCCGTCCTCGTCACTATTGTGTGCAGAGCGTGCCGTCCCAGCGTCGACCGTTGACACAGCGCTGCAAGATCTGACGCCGCAACACCTCGCACATCACGCCATACTCGGGGCGCTCGGGATGGGCCGCGTGAAGCGCCTCATACTGCACCAGCGCATCCTCTTGGCGCCCTTCACCGACAAGGTCGGCAGCGACGGAATCCGGTGTCCGCGGAAAGCCCGCATCGACCAAATACGTCGTCTCCAGCACGGGGACGAAGGTGCTCGGATTGACCCAAGCCGTTGCTGGCGCGGGCTGCGGAATCGCAGGAACGCCAGGCTGCCCAGAAACACCCGGCTGTGCGGGTACGCCTGGTTGTCCCGGGACGGCCGGCTGACCTGCCTGCGCAGCAAGCGCGGCCGCCTGTGCTGCCCGCTGACGTGCTGCGACCTCGGCAGCAAACGCATTGGCCTGCCGTACGCGGTACTGCTGAAAGCCAATCGAGAGCCCGGCCCCAACGATGAAGAGCAGAAGGAGGATCCGGGTGCGTGGCGGAATCGAGCCCGACTTCGCGTCCGTTGGCCCAGCTTCGTTGTGCGAGGGCGGAGGGACAAACTGGCCTGTGGCCATCGGCGGAGGCGCTGCAATCGCAGGTTGCGTCGCCGGGCTCGCCGCCATCATGGGCGCTGGTTGACCAAATCCAGGCTGTGGTTGACCAAATCCAGGCTGTGGTTGTTGCGGGGCGAACGAGGGCGTCCCGGCGGGCGGTGCGAAGCCAACGGGCTGCTTGGCGATGAAAGCGGAACCTGCGATCACCGGCGCAACGCCCTGGCTGACCGTCACCGAGGGCTTACCCGCTGCGAACATCGCTGCGCCGTCGATCATGCGCGTCGCGTCCTGGCCGATCGGCGCACTCTCCGCACCAAGGCGAGGTCGCTCTGCCATCCCCTCGACGGGCACGGCCAATGTCTCCTGTGCCTCACGCTGCGGCGGCGGCGGAACCGCGCGCGGGCCCGGATGCCCTGGCGGTGGCGGTGGCGCGCGTGGCGGAACCGAACGCGAGGGCGCCATCTCCTCATGCGCTGGCTGGACGCGTGTGCTCTCGGCCTCGAAGGGCTCGTCGACGTTCTGGACACGCGTCGCTTCGCCCATCAGCGGCGCCGAAATCCGTGGCGCCGTGGTTGGGTTCAGCATCACGACGCTCGGCTCCACGACCGAGGTCTCGAGATCCATGATCGCGCGGCCAAACACGAGCTGCGCACGGCCCTGCACCTGCGTCCACGCATGGACCGGCTGTCCGTTCAAGCGCACATCGCCGGCCGCCTGTGGGTCGCTCACGTAGAGCGTGCTGCCATCCCAGTAGAGCTCGACATGGAAGGGCGAGATGCCCGGGCCCGTGACGACCCAGCCTGCATTCGAAGCACTGCCCACGACGACGCGCGCCTGCGGGTACTTCGAATCCACTTCCCAGACCGAGCCGCTGGAGGCGCCGCGAAGCAGTGTTGCACGGGCCCAGGTCACGCGAGCCCCGCGTGCAAATCCATGCTGGTTTTCACAAAGGGGTTTCCCTTTCGGGCACGTAACGCGATGTGGAGCGCGCGAGAAATCACGATGCGAACGTAGCGCCTAGAGGCGCTGGCCTTCCAGCCTGATCGTGCAACCAGCAAGTCTTTTTGAGCCGGTGCCTTCAGTGCCCGCCGCCGCCCGATCCGCCGCGTCCTGGGTCGCGCGGGCCGTGAAGCCGAAGCTGCTCAGCGGCGTGGTAGAGGATGGGCGGGATGTCGAGGCCGTAGCCCTTAATCGTCTCGGTGCAGTGCGGGATGTAGCCCGTCGGCTCAAACGTCGAGATGACTTTGCCGTTCGCGTCATCACCGTGATAGCGGCGAATGAACACATCCTCGAGACGGTAGCCGCCGCGATCGGGATCGTAGCCACAGACCTCCGTGATGTGCGTCACGCAGCGCGAGCCATCACGAAGACGTGAGGTCTGCACGATGATGTCGACGGCGGAGGCGAGCTGCGCACGCAAGGCCGTGAGCGGAATCTCGACGTCGCTCATCAAGCACATCGTCTCAAGTCGATTGAGCGTATCGGTGGGATACGTCGCGTGGACGGTCGCCATACAACCACCGTGACCGGACGTCATGGCCTGCACGAGATCGAGCGCCTCACCGCTTCGAATCTCACCGACGACGATGCGGTCTGGGCGCATACGCAGCGTGGCCTTGAAGAGGCTGCGGATCGAGACCTCACCCTTGCCGCGTGCATCCGGCGGGCGCGCTTCAAGCTGAACGACGTGTGGCTTCTGCAGCTGCACCTCGCGGTTGTCTTCGATGACCACGATGCGGTCTTCGGGCGTGATGAAACCCGAGAGCGCGTTGAGCATCGAGGTCTTGCCCGAGCCGGTGCCACCCGCGACGATGATGTTCTCTTTCACCGCGACAACGGTGCGCAAGAACTCGCCAGCCTCGGGTGTGAATGAGCCGAACTGAATCAAGAGATCCGTCGTGAGCGTCTCCTTTGAGAAGCGACGAATCGCAACGCACGGACCATCGGGTGCAGCGGGCGGGAGCACAGCCTCCACACGACTTCCATCTGGAAGGCGGCCCTCCAAGATCGGGCGGTGCCCATCGATGTGCTTGCCGACGTACTGCGCGAGGTTGCGCAAGGCCGACATCAGCGCCTCTTGTGACTCAAACTTCGCAGGCGTGAGGATGAGGCGACCTTTGCGCTCAATGAAGATCTGATTCGGCCCGTTGATCATCACCTCGCTGACACTCGCGTCATCGAGGTAGGGTCGAATCGGCGCGAAGAAGTTCATCAGGGTCTGATCAAAGACCTCTTTTGGAATCATGGCGTCCCTCCTGCTGTGGGGCCTTCGTGGACAGACTCAGTGCTCGGCGTGACAGCAGACTGGGCTGAGTCCACACGCGTAGGAACGCGCGCTGGAGGCGCCGCTGCAGGCGCCATGTACTCAAGCCCGTCGCGCAAGATCCCGCGCACTTCGTCGGAGTGCGTGCCGTTGGGAGCGAGCTCCACGTAGCGACGAAAGTGCGTCACCGCGTCTTCTTGTTGCCCAGAATCGACCAGCGCGACGCCGAGCAGATAGTGCGCCTCGGCGGGCTCTTGGGGTGCATCGAGAAAGACGCGCTCCAGATGATTTTGCGCCTCACGGGCGTGCCCAAGCCCAAGCTGAATGCTCGCGACCAGAATGCGCAGACTCCAATCGCCGGGGTGCTGCACAAGGTAGGGCTCGGCATAGCCAAGCGCGGCCGAGAGGCGCGAGGAGCGAACGCAGACTTCCATCAAGGTCGGGATGATCTGCTCGTCCGGTGTTCCACGCGCGCGGGCTGCCGTCAGATACTGCTCAGCGCGAATGTAGTCGCCTTGGTTCGCGAGGGCGATTCCGCGTCGAAGGAGTTCGTTGTTGTCGACCGAGTCCAGCGGGTCTCGCTGCCGCTGCGCGGTCTCGGCCTCCGTGTGCGTTCCGCCGCAACCGACAACCGCCACTGCGAGCACGCCGCACAACGCGGACATGCGTCCGATCACGAGGGCCGCCTTCGCGGACGTGCGAGCAACACCTCAACGCGGCGCTTGGTGCGCCCCAACCATTGAATGTACGGATTCGCCTCATCCTCACGGCGCAGAATCGCGAGCAAAGCCTCTGCCTCAAAGAGCGCGTCCTCCAAGCGTTCATTCGCGAGCGCACGGCCAAGACGAAGCTGGTGCGCGGCGTAATCCTCCGAGACGCGACGCTCCATGAACTCCGCTTCGCGCTGCATCTCCGTCGCACTCGCCGGCACGTTCGCCTGCGTGTAGCAAGCCTGTGCGCGCCGGTAGAGCCGCGCGGAGTGCACGCCATCCGAGGGGTCGAAGGGATAGCGCTCGCTCTTGGCCATCGCGATCTCGCTGTAGAGATCCGCCTGACGCAAGACGGCCGAGCCCTGGGCGTCACACGGCTGCGGGGTGGCGAAGAGAGGCACGGGCTCTGTGGGTGCTGTCGTTTCAAGGCCAGTCGGAGGCGGACGCAGGTAGAGGAAAACCACCATGCCCACGAGCGCAATGCCGCCAAGCACGACGATGGGTGATGCCTTCGGCTTGTCTTTCGCGCCGGTCTCGGTGCTGTCCTTGTCGCTCACCTTGAGCTTGAGGCCGCCGATCTCGATCTCGGTTCCCCAAGGAACCATGCCGTGCTGGAAGGGCTGCCCCTTCACCTTGGCCTGTGTCTTGGCCTCCTGGTTGATTGCCACCCAGCAGCCGTCGCCGCGGGGCGCGATCAAAAGATGCTCGGGCTCAAGGTCGCGCTGGTCGGGCAGCGGCAAGCCAGCGCTCATGGCGCGACCGACCGTCACTTGATCGCCCTCGATGCGAATGCGCTCCAGTGTTCCGTCTTCGCGAATGACTTCGACGTATGCGTTCATGGTGTTCCGGTGGGGCTGACTGAACGGGAGGAACGGCTCACATGAAGCCCGAGTTCATGATGTTGATCGCGAAGGGGCCCATCAGGACGAGCATCAACGCGATGAAGATGAGCATCAGAGGGCCAATGAGCTTCACTGCGGCCTTGGCTGCTGCCTCCTCGGCCATGACGCTTCGACGCATGCGGAGCATCTGCGCCTGAATGCGAAGCACCTCGCCGAGCGGATTGCCCTTCTCCTCGGCCTGAACGACCGCGCCCACGAAATCCATCACCGACTCGGTTGGCGCACGTTCGGCAAAGTTCTCGAGCGCCTGTCGACGCGTCTTGCCGAGCTCAAGCTCCTGCAGAATGCGGGCGAACTCGCTCACCATGGTGTCTTTTTGGTTCGGGCTCTTCTCCACGATCTGACGAATCGCGCCCGGGAAATCGAGGCCGGCACCCATGCAAAGCGAGGCCAGATCGATGCACGGCGGAAGGCCACGGTTGACCTCCTTGAAGCGCCTGTCGCGCTCTCCGCTCGCTTCGAAGTAGGGCAGCGCGGTGCCAAGCGCGGCGGGCACGAGTGCGATGACGGCGGGGTAGCCACCCCACGAGGTCGCAATCAACCCGATGGTGACCCCAGCGACGCCTCCGAGGAAACAGAGCGCGAAAAACTCATTCGCGGTGATGCCGAGCCAATCCCCGGCGTACTTCAAAAGCTGGTCCACATCGCGGCGCTGATCGGCAATCGGCAGGTAACCAAACCAGCTCGCGACCAAGCGCATCAGGGGTTCGGTCGTCGCAAAAAGCCCGCCCTCATCGATCGCCTCCTGACGACGCAAACCGCGCGTGCCGTAGCGCGGTGAGTCTTGCGGCTCGCTTGAACCAAGCGTCGCAATCGCGAGCAAAATGCCCGCGCCGATCAGGATCATGGAGATGACTTTGTAGGTCGTGCTGCCCATGGTCAGATATCCACAGCGAGGATGCGGCGAGCGAGAATGATCGCGGCAAGCCAGATGACGATCGCGAAGCCGAGCATGATGTTGCCGGTCACGGTCTGAAGGAGCGGATCCATGAAGTGCGGATCCATGTAGTGGAGGATGCCGACCATGATGTACGGCATGGCGCCGATGACCCAGGCCTGCATGCGCCCCTCGGCGGTCTTGGTACGCACAACGCCCTCGAGGCGCTGCATCTCACGCAACGTCGATGCGCTCTGCTCCAAGATGCCGGGAAGATCGCCGCCTGTCTGGCGACCCACCAGAATGGTCGTAAGCGCGCCCGAGACCACGCGGCTGTTGATGCGCTTGGACATGTTGAGCACGGCCTGATCGATCGGCGTGCCGAGGCGCATCTCTTTGATCACCAGATCGACCTCCTCGGAGACAGGGGGGCGGATCAGGCGCGCGCTGTTCTCGATGGCTTCACCAAGCGAGGGCGAAGCCTTGAGCGCATTGGCCAGAAGCAGCAGCCACGAGTCGAGCAGAATCTCAAGCTGCTCAATGCGCTTCACGTGCTGACTCAGGATGTACATGCGCGGAAAGAACGCGACGATCGGAGGAAGGAGCATCAAGAGCGGCCAGCGGTTGATGAACGCAAGTGCCGCGGTCAGCGTGAAGGCAAACACGCCGACTTGAATGCGCGCAACGGTGGCTCCGGTTGTCTTCCAAAGCTGAAAGCGAATCTCTTCGTCGAGCCACTTCTCGTAGATCGTGAGGCGCTTACGGAGCGCCGTCTCTGGGTTCATCAGCGTCACGTAGAAGGCGTACGTCAAACCCAACACGACGAGCAGTGAGCCGCCGTAACCCATGAGATAGGTCGCTATGCTTGCGCGCATCCTTCGGCCTCAGATGTAGTCGCCGTCTGGCACGAGGCCTTCGACGATGAATTGGTCGACGAAGCTTGGGAGGTAACCCGAAGCGCGATGCTCACCGAGTACCTTGCCGCCCGGCCCAGTACCCGTGCGGAAGTAGCCGAAGATCTCGTGAAGCTCGACTTCGCCATCGTCATCGAGACCCACGACTTCGGTGATGCTTGTCACGCGGCGTGAGCCATCCGAGAAGCGTGTCTGCTGGATGATGACGTTGACCGCGTTGGCGAGCTGCTCGCGAATGGCGCGGATCGGCAGGTCGATACCGGACATGAGACAGAGCGTCTCCAAGCGCGAGACAGCCTCGCGCGGGCTATTCGCATGGGTCGTCGTCATCGAGCCCTCATGGCCCGTGTTCATCGCCTGAAGCATGTCGAGCGCCTCACCGCTTCGACACTCGCCAACGATGATGCGGTCCGGGCGCATACGAAGCGCGTTCTTCACGAGATCGCGAATCGTGTACTCGCCGCGACCTTCCATGTTGGCAGGACGCGTTTCAAGCGAGACGACGTGGGGCTGACGCAGCTGAAGCTCTGCGGCATCTTCAATGGTCACGATGCGCTCGGCCTCTGGAATGGCCGAGGAGAGCACGTTGAGAAGCGTCGTCTTTCCTGAGCCTGTGCCGCCCGAGATGACTGTGTTCTTGCGGGCCTTCACCGAGCGCAGGAGGAACTTCCCCATCTGCTCGGTCATTGCACCAAAGCCAACGAGCTTCTCGATGGTCAGCGGCGTCTTGGCGAACTTACGAATCGTGATGCACGAGCCCTTGATCGCGAGCGGCTTGATGATCGCGTTGACGCGCGAGCCGTCTTTCAAGCGAGCATCGAC
>JBILQT010000425.1:0-5064 GCA_044373065.1 Sandaracinaceae bacterium | reverse complement strand
GCCTTCGCCGAGGCAGGTGACGAATTTCCCCGTGCGCGTGACGATGACGAAGGGCCCCTCGGTCGCGTGGTTCAGCGAGATGGCGAGGCGCTCGGCACCGGGCGGCAGGTCCGCGCGCGAGAGCACTTCGCGGAGCAACTCTTCATCGCGGTAGAGCGTGAGCGAGAGCTCGACGTGGTGATCCGAGACGCGGTCGAGTCGACGCAGGAAGTGCTCGTCATGGCCCATCGCGCGATGGTCGCGAGGCGTTCGTCGAAGGTCAAGATGGCATGACTCGGATCGAACCTCCGGGTCGGCGTGCTACGCGCCGCAGCAGCGCTTGTACTTCTTTCCGCTGCCGCATGTGCACGGGTCGTTGCGACCGACCTTGGGCGCCTCGTTGCGTACGGTCACTGGTCGACCGAGCCCCTGCCCCGCGGCGATCTCTTTGAGCATGTCGATCCCATCCTGCTCCTTGGTGGGAGGCATCCGCTCGGCGAAGGCGCGCGGGAGGAAGAGGTCTTTCGGCTCAGCGCGTGCGAGCCACGGCAGGGCCTCCATCAAGTTCACCGCGTGGACGTCACCGACGTAGCCGAGCCAGCTGTTTGGGAGGGTTGGGAAGAGCGAGCGGGCGACGTCGTCGGGAATCTCCGCGCGCATCTCGTCGGTCAGTTCCGCCGTCCTATTCATGAGCATCGCGGCCGCACGACGGCCATGCCGCAGGTACATCGCGTCGACCTCTTCGGCGTTCTGGATCGCGTGATGGGCGTATCGCCCAAAGGCGGAGGCCGTGAGCCGGACGGCGTGTTCCCACTTCGCTTCGGGAGATGCGCCTTCCGACGGGGGCTCACCCTTCCAGCTTGGCGCGAGGGCCTTGGTCGCTTCAGCGCGTAGCTTGCTCGATTTCAGCGCGACAGCGCCGTAGCCAAGCTCACGCATCGCGATGTGCTCGCGGTCGTCCGCATCGCGGAGGGTAC
Organism: Sandaracinaceae bacterium; assembly: GCA_044373065.1. Lineage (GTDB taxonomy): Bacteria > Myxococcota_A > Polyangia > Polyangiales > Sandaracinaceae > JAFLCL01. The sequence goes on along the minus strand of JBILQT010000425.1, from coordinate 4,108 downwards.
GCAGTGCCGCGAGTGCATCGCCGCGGCCTTGCGCTATCGACCAGAGAACCCGCAGACCGTGTGCATGCGTCCCGAGCCCGAAGAGGATCTTCCAAATCGCCAGCTGCGCGTTGATGTTGGCGGACTCCGAGAACGCTTTGAGGACCTCGGTCGACTCCATCTGCGTGCACAAGACAAGCATCGTCGAGGTGGACCATGCGAGCTTCGCGAAGCTGTCCACGGCGGCGAGTTGCGAGGGTCGCAGCCGGTCGAGCCGCATGGCGGCAACGCTTTCGATGCTGGTGCCCAGGACGCCGACGGTCTCGGCGAAGACGCCCGCAGCGTGGCTACCGACCAAAGGCCACACCTGAAGCAGCGTCTCGGCATCCTCGCGACAAAACTGGAGCCCTTCGTCGGCGACCTTCGTGAAGAGCTTCGCTGCTGTGCCTTCGCCCCCACTGCGCTGCAGCTCGGTGACCTTCGCGATGCGCTCACGCATGCGTTCCACTTTGGCAATCGCAGCATCAAGACGAGGCCGCGTGAGCACGACCAAGTCGTTCCCGACGCGCATGCCCTCGCCGAGGCAGGTGACGAATTTCCCCGTGCGCGTGACGATGACGAAGGGCCCCTCGGTCGCGTGGTTCAGCGAGATGGCGAGGCGCTCGGCACCCGGTGGCAAGTCTGCGCGCGAGAGCACTTCGCGGAGCAGCTCTTCATCGCGGTAGAGCGTGAGCGAGAGCTCAACGTGGTGATCCGAGACGCGGTCGAGTCGACGTAGGAAGTGCTCGTCATGGCCCATCGCGCGATGGTCGCGAGGCGTTCGCCGAAGGTCAAGATGGAGCGTTCAGCGCGACCAGGTTGGCTCGAACGAGCGCATCGTCTCGTAGGCTTCGCTGCGCGCAAAGATCACATCAAAGCCGCCGTCGTAGGGCGCGAACACGGTGCCGCTGATCGCATTGAAGAAGAGCACATGGTCGACGACATCCTCGGCGAGGTCGTGGAGCAGTGCGTCGTGCTTGCTGGGTTCCCAGCGCTCTTCAATTGCATGCACGCGAAAGCGCTCCTCGCTCCACGGCTCGAAGACCTCATCGAGGATCGGCAGCGCTGCTGCGGACCGCGCGTCGGCATCGTCTCGTGCGTCGACGTGAACGCAGTGCACACGCCAGATGTCGCTCTCTGCGTCGAAGAGTGCGCCCGCGATCGCATGCGCACGTCGACGAATCTCCGCCTCCTCCTCGGGTGTTGTTGCGTAGCGCTTGGCTCCCGGGAGTGCGTAGAAACGAATCGCGCGGTGGTCCATGCGAAGCGAGTGACCGAACGGAAGCGCGCTGCCGTAGTGGCGCTTCCACGCTTCCCCGAATGAAGTCACAGCGCGCGCTCGATGTGTCGCCAGTCATCGCTGGCCAGGATGCCAAGCGCCATGGAGTGCACGAGCGTGAAGGCCAGCGTGGGATGGCTCTCTTGCAGCGTCGCGAGTGCACGCGTTGCATCGGGCAGGGTCGTGATGCGGAGCGCGGCGCGCTCTTGCCCGAGGTGCATCGACGCAAGGGGTGAGGCGTTCAATCGTGCGGCGAGCGAGTGTGGAAGCGATGAACCTTCGCGGACATCGAGCGACCACTCGGTGATGCAGCGACCGTGTGCCTCGCGTGTCGCACGCAGGGTGACCTCGCCCTCCGACCAAGCGCACATCAGGTGTGCGAGGAGTGGCTCGCTCAGGATGGTTTCTTCCTGCCTTGAGAGGACGCTCGGGAGCGTCTCGCGTCGGTGCGCTGGGTGAACCAGAAACCAAGTGCCGTGTCGCAACACGCCATCGCTGCCGACGCGCTCCTCGCCTGCCAGCACAGTGTCGTGCTCGTAGGGGAAGGACGAGCGGAAGTGGCTCGCCTTGAGTGTCCCTTCCTCGATCACGATGCTGGTGAGCGCTTGCTTGCCGCAGGCCGTGCAGGGCTCGGGATAGCCGACGGCGATGCCCGACGTGACCTTGGGGCCGAGCATCCTATTGGAATCATATCGAATGCGCTGGCCGAGCTTGTAGTCGGGCAGGTCGTGCACATCGCCGAGATGAAACTGCGCGCGGTCGAGCGAGCCTCTGCTGCAGAAGGGGCAGACCAGTGGTGCGTGCAGCGTGGCGTAGAGGCCCATGGGTCTTCTACGGGTGCTCAGGCACGGCGGGCATCGGCTCGGGGTCGAGGAAGCGCGTCGAGAGCAAGGTCATGCGGGCCTCGCCGCCGTGCGGTGCGATGTGGACGCGAAGGCCGCGCCCTTCGAGCTCTCTGCGCATCGTCCCCTGGAAGATGCCGGACCACGTGCGCTCGGGCTGGCTGAGGACCTCGATGTCGGTGCGGCAGCCGCTGCAGTTGGCGAGGTAGTCGCCGTGGAGCGTCGTGCTGGGGAGCTCGACGGTGTAGACGGAACCACTGCGGCCGCCACGGATCTCGACGGCGGGCGCGGGGATGGGCCAGCCGATGTGCCAGTCCTGAAGCGAGTGCGTGATGACCATCGCGACATCGACCTCATCGGGGCAGTGGTAGATGCGGCCGAGCCAGTTGGGCGTGCATGCGACCTCGTGTCCGTCGGCTTCGACGCGGATGCTGGGGCGCGGGAAGAAGGTGCCGAAGCGAAGTGCATCGGCGGGCGCAAACCAGCTGCGTGCAGGGAAGGCGATGCAGGCGAGGAAGGCCAGTGCAGCGAGTGCGAGGCGACGTGTGCGCGGGGCTGCGAGCTTGAAGCTCAGGACGTAGGCGCGGATGCGGCGCTGCGAGAGAAGCGCGAGGCCGAGAAGGGCGGCGAGGGAGACGAAGCGGCCGCGACCATCGGTCGGAAGTGCGCCATTCGCACGCAGCCTTGTGGTGCCCGGTGAGAGCCACATCGCGGCGCTGCGCTCGACCATCGCGCCCTCGGCTTCGGGTGCAACAGGGAAGGCGTAGACGGGCACGTTCGTACCAGACTCGTGCGTGGCGCGAAGGCGCGCGTAGTAGGGCGTGCCCAGCGAGACGAGCGCCGGTGCGGTGGTGCCGCTGAGCGTGATGTCGAAGCCCTCGCCCTGAACGGTGCGCACCTGCACCTGGCCTGCGCCGCGCTCGATGTGTCCGAGCTCGCCTGTCCAGTTGGGCACTTCGCGCAGCGTGAGGCGACCGAAGACGCGCTCGGTCGCGGGGTTACCCTCGGGTGGGTCGCCTTGTGTGGTGAGGATCCAGCGCACGCCGAAGCGGCGCAGGTTTGCGGGGCTCATCGTGGCGAACTGATCGCGCAGCATGAAGCCTGCGGGCGCGGCCTGGCGCAGCGCGAAGGAGACGCCGCTGTCGGTGCCATCGGCATTGCGGACGAAGCGGAAGACCTCCCAGGCGCAGGCTGCGCTGCAGGTCTCGACGATGCGTCCTGGGGCCACACCTGCGGGTGTTCTCCGCACCTCTTCGATGAGGTGTTGGCGCAGCTCGCTGAGGGCTGCGGGCTCGGTCAGCGTGGGGCCTGCCATGTCGGCCTCGCGTTGCGCGCGTTGGCCTTGAAGGCCCTGCAACAAGGCTTCGCGATCGCTCACGAGCAGTATCGTCAGGCTCAACAAGGCTGCGGTGCGCACACCGAGGCGCAAGGCTGTGTGGCTGCGGAAGGCGCGCACGAGCTCGCCACCGGAGGCGAAGGCGTAGGCACCGAGCACATAGACCAGGGGCTTCACGATCGCGCCGATGCGGAAGCTCTGCCAGCGCACGGAGGTCGCGCTCGGTGCGAGGCCGAAGTCGAGGAAGACGATGTTCACGTAGGCGAAGACAAAGAGCAGCGCGACGGCGGCGATCCAGCGCGTCTCGACGCGTGCCCTCGTAGAGACGAATGCGGTGATGACGGCGGCCCAGGCCAACGCGATGAGCGCTGCGAACGAGCCATCGGGCAAGCGCCCGATGCGCATCGCATCGAAGGCCTCATCGAGGCGCACCTCGGGGGTGCCGTAGTGAACGCCGTAGGTGACGATGCGCGCGGCGCCCGGCGCCCAGACGAATGCGCTCAAGGCGAGGCCGACGACCAACGCGAGAAGTGGGAGCGCGGTCTTTCGCTGCGTGCGGGGCGTGCCGATCATCCAGGAGACGAAGAGCGTCCCGATGGAGATGACGTAGATGACGAGGCAGAGCGGATGCAG
>JBILQT010000524.1:0-3487 GCA_044373065.1 Sandaracinaceae bacterium | reverse complement strand
CTGTGCACGCGGGACGGTCGCCGAGCGTGCGAGTGCATCCGCACGGGCTGCGTCGATCGTCTCCTGGAACGAGGCGAAGGGCTGCGCGCCCATGAGCATGCGACCGTTGATGAAGAACGCGGGCGTGCCGTTCGCGCCGATCTGCGTGGCAAGCGCCTGGTCCGCCGTGATCGCGGCCTGATGGACGTGGTTGTCGAGGGCCAAGCGAAAGCGCGGAAGGTCGAGCTGAAGCAGCGCGGCGTAGCGCTCCAAATCGGCCCGGCCGAGTGAGCGCTGATTCACGAAGAGGAGATCATGCATCGCCCAGAAGCCGTCCGGTCCGCGCTGTGCGTAGGCCTCCAGCGAGGCCTCTGCGGCGGGCATGGCGTTCGGATGAAAGGGAAGCGGGTTCTGGCGGAAGACGATGCGCACATCGTTGCCGTAGGTCGCGACCACCTGCTCCAGCGTCGGGACCACGCGGCTGCAGAAGGGGCATTGGAAGTCGGAGAACGCGACGATGGTCACGAGCGCATCGGCGGGGCCACGCACAGGCGCGTTGTCCACAGGCACACGATAGACCTCAACGGTCGCGTCCTCACCTGGGCCCTCGGGCGCCTCTTGGGGATGCGCGCTGAGCTCAAGGAAGGCCGTGCCAAGCACAAAGAGCACGGTGCTCGTGTTGCTCGCAGTGCCGCCGACAACGGGCACGTTCGAGACCTCACCGCTGCCCGAGTACGCCGTCATCGTTCCAGGCGTGATCGTCAGCACGCGCGTCTCGCCACGGAAGAGCTCGTTGCCTGTGATGCGCAGCGGAGAGAGCTCGCCGCCGAAGCTGATGCGGCCGTCCGGAATCAGCGCGCCAAGCAGCTCGCCCTCACGCGCTGAGTCGCCGCCACGACCTTCGCGGGCTGTGATGCGTCCGTCCGTCTGAAGGATGCCGAGCGGCTCGCCATTCACGGTGACGAGGCCCTCCGCGTTCATCGCGATCACAAAGCCGCGCGCTGTCGTAACGGAGAAGGCCTCGCGCACGACGCTGACGAGCCCAGCAGAGCCCGTGTTGGCGTTCGTGCTGCCAGTCGATGTGGATGCGCCGCACGCGCTGAGCGCGAGGCAGAGCGCCAAGAGAAAGGCGAGATAGCGCATGTTCACTCGGGAAGGCGAAGGGCCAAGTTCGGCGCCGTCGAGCCATTCGGGAAGGCCGCGCCGATGAACGAGACAACACGCATCCACGGGGTATCGCCATCGGCTTCGACAACGGTCTGACAGACCGCCGCACCGCACACCGGGCGCGCGGTTTCACTGATTGCGCAATGTGGCTGCACTGCGCCCGCGGGCGTTGTCTCCGTGCGCGTCGCCTCCTCGTAGCGGAACGAGAACACGCCGTTCGTATCCGGCGGCGGTGCCTCTTCTGCGGGAGCCTCTGGCGCAGCAGGCACGCCTTCAATGAGCGCAACTTGCCCGGTGCCCGCAGGCGCTTCGACGACCGGTGCGTTCACCTGGTTGAAGCGCATCTGCATGCCCTGCCCGCGCGACCAGAGCACGACCTGCACTTCACCCCCTGCCGAGGGCGTGAGCGGCGATCCATCGCAGTCGATGTAATTGCCCGCGCGGCATGCGTCGTACATGTCAGCCCAGCGCGCCGTGAAATCGCCCCAGGGGCGCGTCCCGCCCTCGAACGTGACAGGGCCTGTCGCGGGCGCGGTGTGCATTCCAGTCAGCGTCATCCAGCCGCTCGAGGTGAGCGCGGAGCCGGGCGCACGCACGGCCAAGGCGATGTTGCGGTAGCCCGCCGTGTTGAGGGTCTGAATGACGTGCACGGCCGTCGCGTAAGGCACCATGCCGGCGAAGGTGAGGTTCGCTTGCTGGCTCGCAGGCGCCGCACGCACAGCCGCAAGAAGCTGCGTCAGCCCCTCGGCCGTGAGCTCGGTCGCAGGCACCGCACCGCGCGCGAGGCCGGTGTAGACGGGCTGGCCATTCACGCGAAGCTCGGCTGTGCTCGCCTCAATGCGAAGCGCACCGGAGCCAGCATTGCCATCATTTCGAAAGGCGAGCGGCAGCTCTGCACTGCCGACGATCGGCGGGAGTTCAACAGGCGTGGCCGGCGCGGTTTCACCGCATGCGACAAGGCATGCAGAGGAGGAAAGCGCGGCAGCACCCAGGAGAAAACGATAGGCGCGGGTTGTCATGGCGCGGGAGGATACACGTTGTCGTTGCGGCGCTGTCGTGAGGCGCGCGAGGGTGCAGGCCTCAAGGCGAATGAATCAGCCGCACCAGCGCATCGAGCCCATCCGTCAGGCACGCGGGGCCTGGCTGCAGGATGATCTCGGAGGGCACCTCATACACGCGTCCGTCGCGAATCGCAGGCACCTCCATTCCGAGCCGCGCGACGAGGCTGTCTCGATCGAAGGCCTTACCGCACCAGGAAGCGAGGATCACCTCCGGTGCACGCTCGCGGACGCGCTCGACCGTCACGATGCGACCTTTGGAGGCTGCCGACTGAGCCTCCTCCGCGAAGACATTCTCACCACCCGCGATCTCAATGAGCTCGTGCACCCAGCGGATGCCGCTGATCATCGGCTCGTCCCACTCTTCAAAGTAGACGCGCGGTCGATGCGCGCGCTTGGCAGCCCCGTTCGCAACCGCCTCCAGGCGGCGCACATAGCCCTCAAGAAGCTGCGTCGCCCGCGCCTCTGCACCGACCAAATTCCCGAGCGTCCCAAGCACCTCGAGAATCTCCTGCACGCTGCGCTGATTGAAGATGAGGACGGGCAAGCCCTCGGCGATGAGCGAGCGCGCGTACTCGGCCTGCACATCGGAGAAGCCGATGATGAGGTCGGGCCGCAAGGCCTTGATGCGCGCGATGCTTCCGCCGATGAACGCCGAGACGACGGGCTTGTCGCGTTGGGCATCGGAGGGACGCACCGTGTAGGCCGTGATGCCGACGATGCGGTGCTGTTCACCGAGCAAGTAGAGCCACTCGGTTGGCTCCTCGGTGAGGCAGACAATGCGCTGTGGGCCACGCGGGATCGTGAAGGTCATCGGCGTGACGTCGCGGGCAGAGGACGCGTCAAATATCAACCGTATCTCGATACGATTTCAATAGGGTCAGCGTGGAATGCGACGCGCCGAGACATCGCCCATCCCGTCTGCGCGTGTGCGGTAGACGAAGACCCACGTCGCCGTATCCGAGACGCCAGTCGCCGCCACACTGGGCTCCTCGCCCGCCGCTGCCACAACGAAGTCGGTGGTGGATGGCGCGGGCTCGCGATTGAGGGCTGGCTCACCGGTGACTGTGAAGAAGCGGGCGCGCACGGAGGCGTCGCTGGAGAAGGCGATTGCGATGCGATCGGCATGGGCCGCGACCGCGGGCGCCGACTGCGCACCAGCCTCGGTGGAGTTCACCAAGAAGGCGGCTCCTGCCGTCCCATCCGGTGCAAAGACACGCGCACGAACACCGGTGCCACTCGCATCGGCATTGGCCTCGACCCACGCCACCACGAAGCTGCCA
>JBILQT010000112.1:0-21883 GCA_044373065.1 Sandaracinaceae bacterium | reverse complement strand
CCAGAGAGGCCGCGGCAGACTCCGGCCCGTGCGCGGTGCTGAAGGTGTCGAAGAGGCGCTGCACGAGCACCTTGTCGTCCTCGACGACGATGGTGTTGCGCGGCCCTTCGAGGAGCACCTCGGGCGAGATGAAGCGCGTCAGCGGCGTGAGCTTGTTGTCGACCTTGAGCGCGTAGGCCATCGCCAAACACTCCGCGTGGCAGGGCACGGGCACCACATCATCGAGCGTGAACATCTCGCTCGCCTGCTCGACCAAACGACGTCGCACTTCGCTCAGCGTGAGGCGATGCTTGAGCGAGTCGAAGCCCTCGTTGCGACCCGCGTCCTGCACAGGTTGAAGCGTGATGCCTCGCACGCTCTTGCGCGTGGTCGCAAAGCGCACGATGTCGCCGAGTTCATCGTCGTTGAGGCCGCGCCTTACAGTGACGACGAGCGTCGTCGAGAGGTTCAACGCATCGAGCTTGTCGAGCGCACGCATGCGGGTGTCGAGCAAGTCTTTGCCGCGCAGCGTGCGCATCACCTCGGGCCGCAGTGAGTCGAACTGCAGGTAGACCTCGAAGCGCGGCATGTACGTCGCGAGGCGCTCGGCGAAGCCCTCTTCTTTCGCGATGCGGATGCCGTTGGTGTTCAGCATCAGGTGACGAATCGGCCGCTTGCGGCAAGCATCGAGCACCTCGAAAAACTGCGGATGCAAGGTCGGCTCGCCGCCGGAGACTTGCAGCACATCGGGCTCGATCTCGTTCTTCACGATGCGGTCGAGCATCGCCTCGATCTGTTCCATCGAGCGATGCGTCGTGCGCTCTGGGCCGCTCGATGCGTAGCAAGTCGGGCAGCGCAGGTTGCAGTGATCGGTGATCTCCAGAATCGAGACGCAACCGTGCTGCTCGTGATCGGGACAGATGCCGCAGTCGTAGGGGCAGCCGTAGTCGTGCGGCGTGTTGTAGCGAGCCACCTGCTCGGGCGGCTTGATGAAGACCTCGCGTCCGCGTCGGTAGTAGGCAGCGTCATCGCTGAGCAAGACCTCTTGAATGCCGTGCTCGGGGCAGCGCTTCCAGAGGATGACGTTGTTGCCCTGGATGAGTTCCTTCGCGTCGATGATGCGAAGGCAGTGCCCGCAGAGTGCACGTGTGGAGCCGTAGAAGAGGTAGTCGCGCGTGGGGTGGGTCAATGGACGAACCTATTCGCGAGAAACAACATGCCAAAGCAAGCGCCGCTTCCCAGGCCGACGGTGGCCAGCAGAAATGCACCGACATAGAGCGCGATGCGCACCCAGCTCTTGGGCTCGTCGATGGCGCGCGCCGAGTTGAACGCGAGCACGGCGAGCACCAGCGTGACGACGGCGAGGACGGCGGGGAGAAAGACCATGCGTGAACTATCTCACCAGCCAGGCGTATTGAGCCCAACGATGACGTAGCCGTAACAAGCGCCGATGCCGACGGCGACGAGCAAAAAGAACAGGGCCAGCGCGTTCCAACCGATGCGCCCCTCCTCCGTCTTGGCCTTCGATGCGCTCATGAAGAGCGCGATGGCGGCCGCAAGTGCCGCGAGGCCAACGACGGCGGGCGAGAGCATCACGATGAAGAGGCCCGGTCCGTTGCCGATCTCGAAGAACGCGAGAGCACTACTGAGCTGCATGCGACCTCATGCGAAAGATGCCCAAGGCTCAGTGCATCACGCTGCCGAAGCAAGCCCCGATGCCGAGCGCGAGGACGAGCAGGATGACAGCGATAAGGATGAGGGCGAAGCGCGTTCCGTCGCTGATGTTGTCGCTCCGCGCCTTGGCGAAGAGGGCGATGGAACTGAGCAGCGCGGTGATCCCAACGAGCGCCGGAGCGAGCATCAGGATGGCGAGGCCGTTGCCGTTGAACTCGAGGAACGCAAGAGCGGTGCTTAAGTGCATGTTTCCCTCATCCAGCCAGACGGCCGAAAAACACCAGGCCGTAGCAAGCGCCGATGCCGAGCGTCACGACCATCAAGGCTCCAGCGACGGCGAGCTTCACCACGCGAAACTTGTCGCCCTCGTGCACGGTACCGAAGAGCAAGAGTGCCGAGATGAACGTCATCAGCGCGAACACGAGCGGGCCGAACATCATCAAGCCGATCAGCAAGCTCTCTTCGTTCACGCTGAAAGCTTAACGCGAATGCATGGCGTGTTCGTCGAGCCATCGGGCTGCACACGTTGACAATGCACTCAACGGAGCGTCGCAACGTAACCAAAGCACGCCCCTGTACCGAACGCGCCAACGAGCAGGAGCAGCCCCACGCACCCGAGGATCACCGTTGCGATCGTTCGCGGTGTCGAAGGCTTCTGAGCGTCACGGGTCCAGAAGAGTGCGGCCGTCGCACCGAGGCTGCCCAGCGCCAGCACCGCGGGAAGCACCACGAGAAGAAGGATCATCTGGGTCATCTCGGACATCGCCGAAGGGTACGACCACCGCCGATTTGCACGAAGTTACCGGACTCTTCGACCTTCCCTAGCTATGGTCGCGCTCTTTCCCGCTAGGCGAGACTTCCCGAGAGGGAAACCAGCCAGCCCCTCCCGTAAGGGAAACGTTGCTCTGCCCAGGAGATCCGATGAACAGTGATGGTGCCCGCGCGCGCACAACCGAGTCGCTCGACCACTTGCTCCTTGCCGCAAGCCGCTCAGGCGTTCGCAACAAGCGTTACTTCGATGCCCTCGATGAGCAGGCGAAGAACCTCATCACGCTGTGGAGCCTTGCGTCGGTGGTGCCAAAGAGTGGCTTGGGCGAGTTCCTTCGCGCAGAGCCGAAGTGGCTCGTCACCCACGCTGCACAAGCGATTCGGAGCCTGGGCGAAGAGAAGGCCGCGCTTGCGTTCGAGCTCACGCACAAGGCCAAGGGCTACGAGCGTGGCTCGGTCCTTGAGATCCAAGAGCCTCACGTAACGGCGCTTGTGCAGCAACTCAGCGAGCGCGTGGTGGAGCAGGCTTCGAAGTACGCATCGCTCGATGCCGAGGCGAAGCGCGCGCACACCCTTGAGACCGAGTACCAAGCGGAGCTCGTGGCCAAGAGCGACAAGAAGGCCACCGCGGACAAGATCGCGTGGGACAAAGTTCGCGAGACCGCCAAGCCCTACTCGCGTGAGGAGCACTACGACGTAGGCGCGATCCTCGGCCACGTGAAGTTCGGCCTCGGCAAGGTGCAGTCACTGCCCGCGAAGGACACGATTGAAGTGCGCTTTGAAGAGCACGGCGTGCGCGTCCTTGGTCACCGCGCGCTCTGATCGATTCCATCCTATCGCAATATGAGAGCCCAGGTTCGCCTGGGCTTTTCGCTTTGTCTCGCGGCTTCAGGGGTTGCGATAGACCGACCAAGGAACCGCGGCCGTGTCGTCATGCTGCCCACGATACGTGTTGGTCTGTAGCGGCGCGTTGATGTCCATCGCCCAGACGTATCGCGGGCCCATCAGTTCGAGGCTGCGGAGGAAGGTGCCGTCATCGCGGTAGGTGGTGAGACCAAGCGAGAAGCGGTTGTCGGTGTACGAGAAGGGCCACGTGACAAGGCGTCCGCAGTGAACAACGGGGCAGTCGGTGTTCACGAAGGATTCGGGGCCGTCGAAGCACGACACAACGAGCCCGGCGGGACGGGGCGGGGCGAGCCCGCCAGGCGTCGGCACAATCGCCGGCGTGCAGGGAACGCAGCCACCCGCGATGCAGTCTTGGTCTTCCGCACACGCGGGCCCGACACCACAGCCGCCGCCGCCGCATGAACCGTTTGTCTCGCAGCCGTTGCCGCCCGAGCCCAGGTTGCCATCGCAGTCGTTGAACCCAGGTGCACACGTGAGCGCAGCGCAGCCCCCGAACGCACAGCGCGGTGCATTCGCATTGGGCTCGGAGGCGCAGGGTGAGCCGCAGCGCCCGCAGTGCACGATGGACGTGTCAGTGAAGGTCTCGCAGCCATCGTGGTCATCGACGCAGTCGGCGAATCCAGGAGCGCACACGAGCGGGCGGCACATGCCCGCACGACAGGTGCGTTCGCTGCCCTCCACCGAGGCACACATGTCGTCTGCCGGCGCTTCATCGATGCTGCGATCGCAGTCCTCGTCCGTCCCGTTGCATGCCTCCGGCGCGTTGGGATGACGCGTGATGGAAGCATCATCGCAGTCGCCCCCGCGCCGCGCGTGGCCCAGCACGGGCACGCATCCGACGATTGCACCCGAACTCTCGCTCCCATAGCCATCGCCATCGAGATCACGGAAGTACGTCAGCGTCGCAACGGCCTCATCCACGCGTGAATCGCAGTCATTGTCGCGACCATCGCAACTCTCCGTGCCGCCAGGACCGCTCGTCGCATCGCGATCATCGCAGTCGGCTGAAACAGGAAGCGGCGTGCACCGACTGTCGGCATTTCCGTCGCGATCATCGTCTTCGAGATCACCCGCAGCGATCGCAAAATCTGCGGCGCCATTGCAGTCATCATCGATGCCGTTGCACTGCTCGGCCTGCGCAGGATTGATCGCCGCGACACCGTCATTGCAGTCGGTCCCAAGGAGCGAGTAGGCGCCCATCGGAGGCGTGCAGGAGAGGATGCTGCTCGCAGGATTGCCAAAGCCATCGCCATCGCTGTCGAGGTACCAGAGCGAGGAGACGGTGATGTCCGCCGGGTCGGGCACACCGTCGCAATCGTTGTCGCGGCCGTCACAGACCTCAGGCAACACCGGGCTGTTCATGCGGTTGGCATCGTCGCAGTCGTCGCTGAAGAGCGAGTAGCCGGGCGTGGATGCACATGCGGTGATCGCACCCGCTGTGACGCCGCGACCATCACCATCGCGATCCGGGTAGACGCTGATGCGCACGCCCTCGTCGATCATCCCATCGCAGTCATCATCGACGCCATTGCACGCCTCGGTGCCCAAGGGGTTTGAGGATTGCAACGCGTCGTTGCAATCCGTTCCGCACGAAGTCCCATTGCAGCAACGCGCATCCTCAAAGCCATCGCCATCGAAGTCGATGCCACCGTAGGTTGCGGGGTCGCAGTCCTCGTCCCGACCGCCCGCGTCGCAGACCTCCAGCGCGCCAGGGGAGATCAAGCGATCGTCGTCGTCGCAATCGCTACCGAGCGCCTCGCCGCGCGCGTTCACACAGGTGAGGGATGCGCTCCCGTCGCCGTCCGCATCGATCGCCCGATGCATGCATCCGCGCAGCGCCTCGGAGCAAGTGTCGGTCGTGCACGCGATGCCGTCGTCACATCGAATCGGGTTGCCCACGCGACAGCGACCTGCCTCGCAGAGCTCGCTTCCGTTGCACGCGACTCCGTCATCGCAGTCGTCGGCCGCAACGCATCCGCGCGCATCCAGTGCGATGGAAGTGTCGAGCGTTGCGGCGTCGAGGGTCTCGTCGGGGGCGGGGCATCCGGCGAGCCCGCAGAGGGACAACGCGCAAAGCATCAACGCCGCGAAACTGCGGGGGCGGTCCAGTGTCATAGGGAGAGCGTACCGAAGTTTCGCGCACGACTCCCAACCGCCGCAGAGTCCAGCCATGTCGTCATCGAACCACAGCGCAGCACCCGCACTCGCCCTTCTCGCGGTGATGACAAGTGCATGCTGCACGCCGACCCCTCTCGCGCCACCAGCCGAGCCCGCACCCACGCCCACCGCGGCACCTCCTTCTGCGACCTATGACGTGCACGAGTGGGGACTCATTCGCGCCACGCAGGAAGACCACGTGATGCTCTCGGGCCCGCATGCGAATGGCCCGATGATGGGCCTTGGTAAGCCCGTGCTCTACTTTCACCGCGTTGGTGTTGGTGCGCTTGAGGTGCACGTTTCGGTGCACATCGAGGGAGGGCGAATTGTGGAGCATTGGCCGATCGACGCAGCGCAGGGCGAGCCGGGCAGCGACATCGATTGGCATGTGCAGCTTGGCGACGCGACGTGTTCGGGTTCGCGCTATCCGGCCGAGTACACGGATGAGCCTTGCAGGCGCTTGCTCGCAGCTGATGACATCTGCGAGGCCGCAACACTCCGCACGGTGGAGACGACGGATGCGTCCTGTTTGACGTGGGCCTCGGGTGGCCAAAGCACGACGTGGAATCACCTCTTCTACCGCGCCGAGTTGCAGCGTGACCCTCACCTGCCGCTCGTTGTCGAGCCCGGAACCGAGGGCGCGATTCGTCTCAACTCGCGCGGCTCAGAGGCCATCGTGGGCACCATCCTGCGCGTGGTGAGAGGCCAAGGGGCAGAGGGTATGCGTGACGCAGCCATCGTCGTGCGTGCGCCACAGCACGGAGAGAGCATCAATGTCCCGGCACCCACAGGGTCAATGAGCGACGCGATGTCTGCGCTCGACGCTTCGCTGCGTGAAGCTGGTCTCTCTCTTGAGGAGACCGCTGCGTTTCGACGCGCATGGGACGAGACATTGTTCGGCGTGCCTGGACTCTCCGGTGGCGAGGGGCGCGGCGGTCTTGGAGGTGGTGCCGTAGCTCAACCCACCGATTCGATTCTCTACGTGCTCCCGACGAGCACCGCGGATTCACTCTCCACGCTGCAGTTCACGCCTGCGCCGCGCGCGATTCGGCGTGTCATCGTGGCCTGGGTCGACGTGCCTTCCGCGCACTGAAACCCAAGAATCGACGTCGCGGGAGGTCAGAGCGCCATGCCGATGTCCCGATGCGCTTCAGGCGCCCTTCTCTCCCTCAGCACGCTCGCGCTCGGGTGCTGTACCTCGACCTCGACAAGCCTCGCACCTCCTCCCGTGACAAACCCGCAAGTGGTCACGGAAGCGCCAAGCCCGACGTACGACGTACACGAGTGGGGCCTCCTCCGCGGCACTGCCGCCGACCTCACAGTGCTGAGCGGGCCCCACGCGAATCAGCCGGCCGTGCCCCTCGCGAAGCCCGTTCTCTACTTTCACCGCGTAGGTGAAGGTCCCCTTGAAGTGGATGTCGGGGTGCACATCGATGGTGGTCGCATTGTCGAGCATTGGCCTGAGGGAGCGGATGGCAGGGAGCCTGGAAGCGACATCCACTGGCAGGTGCAGCTCGGCGATCAGACCTGCGCAGGCTCGCGCTACCCGTCGGAGTATTCGGAGTCGCCATGCTCGCGCTTGATGCGGGTTGGCGACGCGTGCGAGGCCGCGCAGTTGCGCACTGTCGAGACAGCCGATGCAACGTGTCTTGTGTGGCCCATTGCCGAAGCGCCCACACAGACTTGGAACCATCTCTTCTATCGGGCCGAGTTGAACCGCGACCCGCACCTCCCGCTCGACCTGCGTACGGATGCGTCCGGCGTGCTTCACGTCACGCCGCGGAGCGCAGAACCCATGACAGGCTCGATCATTCGCATCGTGCGCAGCAACGGCGCGCGCGGCGTCACCGAAGGTGCTGTCGTGGTTGCGGCGCCCACGCACGGAGAGACGGTCGAGATTCCAGTGGCCATCGGGCCCTTCGAGCCAGCGATGGAAGCGCTGGATGCCTCATTGCGCGCGGCCGGGCTCACCGCCGAGGAGACCGCAGCATTTCGACGCGCGTGGGATGCGACGCTCTTTGGCAACACCCCGTCTGCGACCGCCGAGGTCGTCACCGCGACACCGATGGCTGGAGGCCTGCTCGCACCGACCGCCACGCACACGATTCTCTACGTGCTTCCCGAGCCCGTCGCCGACTCGCTCGCAACCCTGAGCTTCACGCCCGCGCCTCGAAGCGTACGTCGCGTGATTGTCGCCTGGGTCGATGAGCCAGCGCCGTAGCCCTACTCCCCCGGCATGCGGCGATGTTTGGTGAGGCCCACCGCATCCCACGCATCGCGAAACGCCCCGCGTTGCACACCGAGCAAGTGCAGCGCTTCGTTCACTTCGCCGCGTACAAGCACACGCAAGCCCGCGCGAAAGACGGTCGCGTTCTGCGTGCCGACGCCGCCGAAGTATTCCGTCTCGAAGTAGGCCACGGTGTGCTGCGCGGAGAGCGCAATGAGCTGCCCCTCCAGCGTCTCTGACCAGAACTCAAAGCCGACATCTTCGCTCGCGGGCCCAGGGCGCAATGGCAGCCAGAGGATGCCCTGGTGAAGCGGAATCCACTTCACCTCTGGCCACATTCGGGCGAGCACCTCCGCGCCCTCGGCACGCACCAACAGACCTTGAATCGCGTGACTCATGAGTGTCCTCGAGGGTCCTTCACAACGAGTGTGCCGCTCGCTGCATGCATGAACATCTGCTGCACGGTCATGTCCATCCGCACCTTCGGGTCGCTCAGGATCTCAAGACAGGCCTCGGGCGAACTCGGTCGCTTCCAGTGGGTGAGTTGGTGTGCGCGAAGGAAGCGCGAATCGGCCGTGCGTTGAAGCTCGCCGGCGTGCTCGGGCGCCTCGCCAGGCATCGCGCGGTAGTCGTTCGTCACGACGAGAATCCCGTTCTCCGCAGTCCGCAATTCGGCGCGTGAGGAGGTGCGCTCGACGACGACCAACTCGCCCTCTCGGGCGCCTGTTACGAGGAGCAAACAGTCTGCGGTGATCTTCGTCTCAGAGAGCAATCGAACCGCCGCGTCGAAGTCGGGACATGTCTCGAAGGCGCGTCGAATCAACATCGCGATCGACGCTGCAGGTTCAGCAGGCTCGCGGCTCACGACGGCGTTCATCGTGATGGCAAAGCGACCCTTGGCGATGCCGCTGAAGGTGCCCACCATGCCTGGCCACGCAACGGACTCGAAGGTGCCGTGTGCACCTCCCACAAACTCCGCAATCCACGTGGTGCTGGTAAGCAGGCGATTGGGCGCCCACCAGTCGAGATTGCGCGCGTGAATCGGGCCATCAGGGCCATCGATCGCGAACGCCGTGCACCCAATGAGGATGCGAAATGCATCGTAGTAGAGGTTGGCGAGCAGCAGCCGCGACTCATCGATGTGCGCGTGCTCAGCGAGGCTCCGAAGTTCCTGCAGCACCGTAGGTTCGAGATGCTCCGCGGCGATGGGCGCAATCTGCTCGGCAATGTCGGCGAGCGAGCCGAGGTCCTTCAAGTACGTGTCCGTCAGCGCGTGGATCGCAGTGCACTGCGCCGCGTCCATGAAGCGCCAGCGCTCCTCCGGGGGCTGACTCAAGTCGATGCGAACGCGAGGGAATGGCATATGAATACAATACTTTCGATTTAGTCTTCGATGCGGATGAGCTCGATATCAAAGACGAGCATGCCGAAAGGCGCGTGCTGGCCCCGATAGGCCAGTGCCTCCGGGATCCAAATGCGCCTTTGCTCTCCTTCGACCATGAGCAGAACGCCCGCGGCAAAGCCTGGAATCACAGCGTTGACGGGAAAGGTCGCGGGCTCGCCGCGTGTGCGTGAGCTGTCGAAGAGCGCGCCGTCTGTCGTCCAACCTGAGTAGTGCACGACAACGCGCGAGGCCGATGTGGGATGGCGTGTGCCGGTGCCAGCGACGATGACGCGCGATGCGAGGCCCGAGGGTTCGCGATGCGCCGATGCTGGAGGCGCTGCGACATCGGCGGGTGTCGCGGGTGTCGCAGGGGGCGCGGACGGTGGAGGAGGCGCCTCGCCCTCGGCCGGAAGGAGGACCTGCGAGGTCGCGCCCTGCCCCGTGATCGCGTCGTAGACATCGGCTGCGGGCGTGCCTTGTTGCACCCGCTGACGCGCATCAGCGAGCGCCTGGTCGATCGCAGTACGAAACGCCTGGATGGGCTGCGCGCCGCGCAAATTGCGCCCATTGATGAAGAACGAGGGCGTGCCCGTGGCGCCGAGTTGGCGCGCGAGTTCTTGATCCGCCTCGATGATGGCCTGGTGTGTGTGCTGATCGAGCGCACGTCGAAAGCGCGGCATGCGCACGCCGGGAATCTGCTGCGCGAGGCGCTCCAACGACGCTCTATCGAGCGAGGTTTGGTTCTCGAAGAGCAAGTCGTGAAAGGCCCAAAAGCCTCGCTCACCCGTCTGCGCAAACACTTCCAACGCCGCCTCTGCTGCAGGCATCGCGTTGTCGTGAAAGGGCAGCGGATTGTTCTTCCACACGAAGCGAATGTCGCTTCCGTACTGCGTGCGGAGTTGTTCGAGCGTTGGCTCCACGCGCGCGCAGAACGGGCACTGAAAATCGGAGAAGATGACCACGGTCACAAGCGCATCGGCACGACCGCGCACGGGCGATGCGCCCACAGGAACGCGATAGACGGCGTTGGGATCCGGACGCGGACGCGCGGGAACGGGTTGATGCTCGTACTCGGGCGCTTCGCCGCGGAGCAGGCCGTTCGCCGTCACGGTCTCGTAGATGCGCCCGCTCGGAATGCCCCGCCGAGCAAGGCGACGCGCACGTGCGAGCTCCGCATCGATCACCTCCGAGAAGGACTCGAAGGGCTGCGCGCCCATCACTCGAACGCCGTTGATGAAGAAGCTCGGCGTCCCGTTGGCACCGAAGCGATTCGCGATGGTTTGGTCTTCCGTGATCGCAGCGCGGTGGATGCCTCCGTCGAGCGCGCGACGAAAGCTATCCATGTCGAGCCCGAGCTGCATCGCGAAGCGCTCCAGGTCAGCGCGCTCAAGCGATTGCTGGTTCTCAAAGAGCAGGTCGTGCATGGCCCAGAAGCCGTCATCCCCTCGCTGCGCAAACGCCTCCAGCGTGGCCTCCGCCGCGGGCATCGCGTGGTCGTGAAAGGGGAGCGGATTATGGTGAAAGACGATGCGCACGTCGGCGCCGTAGGTCTCGCGAATGCGCTCAAGCGTCGTCGTCGCACGGGCGCAGAACGGGCACTGAAAATCTTCGACGGCGACGATGGTCACGAGCGCGTCGCGCGGCCCGCGAGACGGAGCGCCATCCACGGGAAAGCGATAGAAGACGCGCCCTTCGTCAGCGACATCAGGCTCGGCCGCGGGGGCGAGCATCTGCAGGGCCATCACGTAGAGGACGGTGCTGCGGTTCTCCTCGGTGAGACCCAGCACGGGCACACTGAGGCTCGCGTCGGTTGCGGGCACGAGTGACGAGTCGATGATCGATGCGGCGAGCGCGCCGTCGACAAAGACCCGCGCACCTTCGATGCGCCAGGGTGCGAGCTCGCCACCGAAGGAGATGCGGCCATCGGGAAGCAACGCGCCCAGGGAGGAGCCATCGGCCACCACGAAACGCCCGTCCAATTCGATATGACCGATTTCCTCACCGTTGACGGTGATGAAGCCATCGTCACGCATCGCGGTCACGCGGCCATCCAGCGTCGTGATGCTGAAGGGCATATGCGAGACGCGGACAAGCGAGGGCGCGGCGGGTGCGTTTCGGTTCGCGTTCGCGTTGCTGGTACTGCCGCAGGCAGCGAGCGAAAGCGAGGCGATGAGGAGTGCGGCGAGAGAAGACGCGAACTTCAGCATGCTCGCGAATGTACCGAAAGGGCTCCCTCTCCGCTCGACTCCGAACGAAGCGATCGCACCAGCGCGCACGTTCACCACATGAAACAATTGGTTGACCACTTGAGCAAAGAGGTACACCTCTCGAACATGACAAGAGCGCCAACACGCTTGATCGAAGAAGACGCCAGCGCGTGCGCGGAGATGCTCCGAGCGCGCTTGGTGGCAGGCGACTACAGAGAGGGCGAGCGGCTCCCGGCGGAGCGGCAGCTTTGCGAGGAGCTGAGTGTCTCCCGCGGGACGCTGCGCAACGCGCTCGCACAACTCACGACACAGGGCTTGCTGCGGGTGCGTCAGGGCAGCGGCTACACGGCGTGCGCTTGGCAGCGACAGGGCGGCCCGGAGTTGCTGGGCACCCTGGCCGACGCACGGAAGTCAGACCGCATGGCCATTGCAACCGATCTCCTCGCGATGCGTCGCGCGCTCGCGCTCGTGGTCCTCGAGCGGCTGATGGCATCGGAGTTCGACGTGCGTCCGATTCGTCGCGCGGTCGATGCGTTCGGGCTGGGCGCATCGAGAGGCATGTCGACGAGCGAGGCCACCTCACTTGACCTCGCGGTGATGACGGAGCTCGTGCAGGCGTCAGGGTCCATCGCCTTTCAGCTCGCGCTCAATCCGATCATTCAAGTGCTCACGAGGCTGACGTGGCTTGGCGACGCGATGTATGCGGAGCCGCTTCAAAACAGTGCGGGCTACGACGCGCTGGTCGCATGGCTCAAGCAGCCCGATGCGGCGGGTCTTCCGTTGGTGCGCACCGCACTTGAGGCCATCGATGCGCAGACGACGCGCGCGCTGGCAACCCTCTCCACAAAGAAGCGCGCATCGCGCAAGGCAGGCTCACGATGAGTGAACGTTGGGTTCGGATGGCCGTGCTCTTCCCTTCCGCCATTGAAGCGAGCCTGGAGAGGGCGCATGCCGCGGGGCTCGTTCGCGCGCGGCCCACACTCTTTCAGTTGCTGCTCGGCATCCTGCGCATGCAGTGGCGCGTCGCGACAAGACCCGACTCCGTGGGCACGTGCACGCGGCATCCGGTGCGGAGTTCGTGGAGGGCGCGCTGCTTGTCTCCGCGCTTCATGCGCTTTCCATTTCTCATCGCGGAGCGCGCGATAGCGCCTCTTGATTTCTCGGGGCTGGCGAGCTCACGCGAGCGCGTGATCCGACACCTCCTCGGAGCGCACCACGACGGTGCGCAGTTCGTCTACGACATGGAGCTTCTCTCGATGCACGAGGGCGCACTCGATGAGCTTCACGAACGCGCGAAAGCCGTTGTGGAAGATCGTGATCCGCGCGCCCCATGGCTGCGCGACCTCTGCGTATTCGAGCACTACCACGAGGAGCTTTTGGAGACCTTGGAGGCCTTCATGCGCGGCGACACAAGACTCGCGCCCGAGGTCGCGGCCGACCCGGACATCACGCTCACGGCCTACCTCGCCTGGTGCGCTTCCGCGCCGCGCACGCTCTCGGAGACATGGGACGCACTGCGCCGCGGAGCCCTGCACTTCGGCCCCTACCAACAAGCCGTGGAGACACCATGAGCGAGCTCGCGAGAGAGTTCCTGCAACTCGACCGAGGGGCGCTTCGTCAGCGCTTGAGAGCGGGGCATCCGATCGACCCGCATGCGCTCGACAACTCCGAATACCGCGGCGTGTCGCTAGGCCTGCCAGAGGCCATCGTGGCGCGGACTTGGCTCACGTTTCGTAAGTCGTTCGCACGCACGGCACAGGGAACACTGCGCGGCTGGAACGTGCGGATGCTTCAAACGGGCCTGGATGGAGAGCGTCGCGCGATGACGGACGCGCGCGGCAATCCCAAGTGCTTTGGACACTACCTCGTCCGCGATGTCGCCTCCTACCGAGCGCCCCTTGCCCCCGAAGGCGCCCTGCTGATCGACTACGGCTGGACGGGCATGCGCGACCCGCTCGTCGCCCTTCGCCCCGGCGATGCATCGGCACTCCTCGGCTTCACCTACGTTGCACTCGGGCCGCTGCGCATCGAGACACCGAGCTTCTTCTTGCTCGAGCGCGAGGGCCCTCTTTCGTATCTCGCCGACTAGAATCGATAGCCGACCGAGACACCCAGCGTCGGCACCGTCCCGTACTGACGAAGCCCATCTTCGACTTGCCCGGCGACACTCTCAATCTGCCCCACATCGTTGTCGCTGAGCGTCGTGCTCGTGGCCGTCGCGTCCGCATCAATCACGTGAAGCACGCCGATCGAAGGGCGAATGAGGAAGTGCTCAAGCACCGTGAAGGTGTAGCCAAGTTCCAGGGTGAGGGCCTGCAAGGTAAGCGAGCCTTGGATGCGGTCTTGGTAGCCCGGCGAGCCCGCCATCGCTGCAACGCTCTGCCCAACATCGAGTTCGCGATGCAGCATCGCGTAGCCAAACATCAGTTCGAAGCCGAGGTCTTCAAAGAGCTGAAAACCAAAGGCTGCACGAAACGAGACACCTCCGTCGATCCACCGCGCGGCATCGGCGTACGTCGCGTTTGCCCCGGCCATCACCGCGATGTCGCGGAACATCGCGCCGAAGGTTGTGGTGCCCACTGAGGCTTGAATGAGGATGCGCTCGATGATCGCGAGACGCAGGGTGAGCTCCACGCCGAATGGCGCAGTCGCGCCGCCCATCACCTCAAAGCGCGCAAGGTCATCGCCCGTGCCGTCGAGCATGTAGGGCTCGCTGTGCATCTCGAAGGGCCGGCTCATCCCGGGGCGCGTCTCTTCGGCCGTCGCGCGGTTGGGTTGAAGCGCGTACGCGACAGGCATCCCCTGCGCGCTCGCCTTCGTTGACTTCGCGGTCAAACACAACATCCCCAGGGCCAACAACACCGTCACCAACCGTGCTCGCGTCGTGTGCATGAAGAGTCCGATGCGGCGCCTTCACCCCGCATTCGCGAAACTTGTGTGTCGGATTGTGAAGGCGATGTCAGGAATAACCGGGCGCCTTCCTTGCGCATCGGTGCGCGCGATGGTTGATCGCGGACCCTCGTGATCGGAGACGACAAAGTTGCGGAGATTCGCGAGCGCACGGACATCGCTGCGCTGGTCGGCGAATACGTTGCGCTCAAGCGCATCGGCGCGAGCTTTCGCGGGCTCTGTCCCTTCCACTCGGAGAAGTCGCCTTCGTTCTACGTGCATCCCGCGCGGCAGTTCTTTCACTGCTTTGGATGCCAAGCCTCGGGCGATGTCTTCAAGTTCGTGATGCAGCTTGAGGGGCGTACCTTCCCCGAGACGCTGCGTCAGCTCGCGGACAGAGCAGGCATCGAGCTGCCCAAGGAAGACGCCAGAGAGAACGAAGGCGTGCGCCGTGAGAAGCAGAAGCGCGAGCGTCTGACGGCGATCACCGACACGGCCGCGGGCTTCTACATCCGCATGCTGCAAGAGCATCCTCTGGCGGGCATCGCACGCGCCGAGCTGGAGAAGCGCCGCATGTCGAACGAGACGATTGCGACCTACCGCCTCGGCTACGCGCCGCATGCCTGGGATGCGCTCGCGAAGCACCTGCAGACGCACGGCTTCTCACCGCAAGAGGCGGAAGAGGCGGGCATGATCGTGCCGCGCAAAACAGGCGACGGTTACTACGACCGCTTTCGTCATCGCCTCATGTTTCCCATCGCCGATGTGCACGGACGCATCGTCGCGTTCAGCGGTCGCGCACTCGAATTACCCCCGGGTGAAAAGGCCTCGGGGGACCCGCCTGCGAAGTACGTGAACAGCCCGGAAGGCCCGCTCTACAAGAAGGGCGAAGGCCTCTTTGGTTTGCATGAGGCGCGCGTGGAGCTGCGTCGCGAAGGCGTCGCAGTGCTCTGTGAGGGCAACTTCGATGTGCTCGCCGTGCACCAAGCCGGCATGCGTCATGTCGTGGCGCCGCTCGGCACAGCCTTCACGTTGAATCAAGCGAAGCTCCTGCGGCGTTACGTTGCGCGCGTCGTCCTGCTCTTCGATGGCGACAAGGCCGGACGCAAAGCAACGCGCTCTGCGTACCCGCTTCTGCGTGAGGTTGGCCTGCCCGCCTCGGTCGTCGCGCTTCCGCAGGGCGAAGACCCGGACAGCTTCACGCGGGGTCGCGGCGCCGATGCATTGAAGCAACTGGTGCAGACAGCGACACCGGTTGTCGACTATCTGATCGAGGCCGAGGCGGCCGAAGCGGGCAATGACCCAGGCATGCGCGCGCAAGCGATCGAGGCACTCGGCCCGGTGCTCGCCTCGGTGGAGAGCCCCGTGGAGCGCGGCCTTTACGTCGAGCGCGTGGCGCAAGCGTTTCAGGTGAACAACCTCGAGTCGGTGCGTCAGCAGCTCAACCGCGGAGTCCGTGCGGCACGTGGAAAGCCCAATCCGCAAGCGAATGCGCGACGTGCGGAGGAGCCGGTCGCGCAGCCCATCGCGCCCGTGCCCACGAATCGATTGCGCCCTGCGGACCTGAACCAAATACCAGGTGTCGAGCGTGATCTCGTCGGCTGCTTCCTCGATCAGCCCCTAGCGTTCGGCGCCGCGCGCGCGGAAAAAGTCTTGACCCTTTTGACCTCGCACGAAATGGAAGCCATTCTCCGCGCCGCTCTGCGGCTGTCGGGCGTTTCCGGAACGTTCGACGCCCCTTCGCTCCTGGTTGAGATTGAACGCGAAGGCGTGGGCCCTGGCCCGGCACGGAGATGGTTGGAGGAACGGTTGGCCCTCCAGACTTTCGATGCAGAACGCACCGAATCGTTTCTGGAATCGGCCCTTCCGCTGCTTCGACGACAGCAGATCGAGAGAGAGCAGCGAGAGCTGATGCGCAAGATTCAAGAGGCCTTGCGCGAAGGTGAGACAGAACGAGCGAGCGACTTGATGAAACTCCGCGACGAACTCTTTCGAGCCGCCGGAGCCCTTCAACGAGCGAAACGATGATGGCTCTCACGCAAACGGCGCAGCATCGGATGTGTAGAGAGTCTGACAACAGAGCCGAATACGAGTATTGGTCCAGCAACTGCTCGGTACAACGACGCAGCAACCCTTAGATGTGCACCCAACGGACGCGTTGGGTTCCGCGCTTCCCACGTTCGAAGGTGGCGCGCGCGAGAACTTGCTGGTTTCCCTAGCGGGCAACAACTTGCTGGTTTCCCTAGCGGGAAAGAAGGTAGCGAATGGCGGAGAAGACAGGCGCAAAGACGACGACCGGCAAGAAGCTTGCTGGTTCCCCTCCCGGGAAAGGTCGCAGCGAGTTCGAGTTCGACGATGAGAGCGACGACGACATGAGCGAGCGCCCCGCGCGTTCGAGCCTTCCGCCCGCGCCCCTTCCAAGCGCCGCAGCTCGGAACAAGTCGACACGCGAGCGCCGTGAAGTGCAGGCCTTGCTTGAGAAGGGCCGCCTCAAGGGCTTCCTCACCTACGACGAACTCAACGAGGCGTTGCCGCCTGAGATGGTCACGTCGGATCAGATCGACGACCTGCTGCTCCTCTTGAGCGGCGAGTCGATCGACGTCATCGACGTCAGCCAGGCGAAGAACGAAGCGAAGAAGAAGGAGCGCGAAGAACAGCAGCGCCTTCTTCGTGATCGCACGGGCGGCGGCCGGGATGACGATGACGACGAGCCGGAAGAGCGTCGTCCGAGCGTGAGCCCCTCGATGGCGCCACCCTCGATGGACGAGACGGTCACGACGAAGTCGAACGACCCCGTCCGCATGTATTTGCGCAAGATGGGCTCCGTTTCGCTGCTCACGCGCGAAGGTGAAGTCGAGATCGCGCGCCGCATTGAGACGGGCGAGAACAAAGTCTTCGAGATCATCTTGAGCTCGAAGGTCGGTCTCTCTGAGGTCATCGAGCTCGGAGAGAAGCTCAAGAAGGGCAAGATTCGCGTTCGCGACGTCGTCAAAGAGGACGCCGAGCAGACAACCGCCGCAGCTGCAGCCGCCGAGGCGGACGATGACGAGCAGCGCGAGGTCAACGAAGAAGAGTGGAAGGGCCGCGTCGTTCGTCAGATCGACAAGGTCAAGCGCATGGAGACGCAGAATCAGAAGCTCGTCGAAGAGCTTGAGACTGCGAAGAAGCTCAGCGACCGCGCGCGCAAGCTCGTGGAGCAGCAGATCAAGAAGATCCGCGGCGAGCGTCTCGACACGCTGCGCGATCTTCGTCTCAACAAGAAGCAACTCGACCGCATCGTCAACACGATCAAGGGCTTTGTGCGTCGCGTGGAGCGCGCGGAGAGCGGCATCGGTGAGGCCGAGCGTCGTGCGGGCGGCATCGGAGAGAAGGCGATTCGCCTGACCTTGAAGGAGATGACGGACCAGCCGGCGCAAGCGAAGAAGCTTCAGCGCAAAGTCGGCGGTCTCGATGTCGACCAGCTCCAGGATGTGGTCGAGGAGATCACGGAGCATCGCCGTCAGATCAAGAAGGTCGAAGAAGAGCTCGACCAGCCCGTTGAGACACTTCGCGTCACGTACTCCGCACTGCATCACGGCGAGATTGAAGCCGAGCGCGCGAAGGCCGAGTTGGTCGAAGCGAACCTTCGTCTCGTCGTCTCGATCGCCAAGAAGTACACGAACCGCGGCCTTCAGTTCTTGGACCTGATCCAGGAGGGCAACATCGGCCTGATGAAGGCCGTCGATAAGTTCGAATACCGCCGCGGCTACAAGTTCTCGACGTACGCCACGTGGTGGATCCGCCAAGCGATCACGCGCGCCATTGCCGACCAGGCGCGCACGATCCGCATCCCGGTCCACATGATCGAGACGATCAACAAGCTCATCCGCACCTCGCGTTATCTCGTGCAGGAGCTCGGCCGCGAGCCGACGCCTGAAGAGATTGCCGAGAAGATGGAGATGCCGCTCGATAAGGTCCGCAAGGTCCTCAAGATCGCCAAGGAGCCCATCTCGCTTGAGACGCCGATCGGTGAAGAGGAAGACTCGCATCTTGGCGACTTCATCGAGGACAAGAGCATCGTTTCGCCCATCGAAGCGGTGATCAACATGAACCTCGAAGAGCAGACGCGTCGTGTGCTGAAGACGCTGACGCCGCGCGAAGAGAAGGTGCTTCGCATGCGCTTTGGCATCGGTGAGAAGAGCGATCACACGCTCGAAGAGGTCGGCCAAGACTTCGATGTGACGCGCGAGCGCATTCGTCAGATTGAGGCGAAGGCGCTCCGCAAGTTGCGTCATCCGAGCCGCAGCAAGCAGCTCCGCAGCTTCATCGACAACGGCTCGCTCAAGGACAATCCGAAGGACAACTGAGTTCGTCTCAGTGCCAACACGAAGCGCCCATCGATCACTCGGTGGGCGCTTTTCTTTCCCGACAGCAAGACGAGCACGTTGTGCGTGCCGCTCGCGATGCGGGGATCAGTGCGAGTTCTGCTCGATGATCGACTCGATCACGGTGCGATCGGCTGCATTCGGGGAAAGCTCCAAGTAGCGGCGATACTCGGTGACTGCGCGAGGAACTTGCCCAGCACGCATCAGCGAGCGCGCCAACTGCTTGTGGGCCTCGGCGTTGCCCGGGGTCTCGCGGGTTACCTGCTCAAAGGCTTGAATTGCGGCGGAGAAGTTCTGCGCGAGGAAGGCGCGTCGGCCCTCCTCGAAGGGGCTTGCGGCCGCCGGGGCCGGGGTCTGCGTCGCGACGGTCGGAGGTGTCGTGCGTGTCACAGGTGTCGTGGGCGATGTCTCCGGGCGTGCCCGTGGACGGGGGTCGCTCGCAGCCGCGGGACGCTCCGTGGTCGTCGGCTGGACGATAGGGTCGGCGGCCACGGGTTCCGCGACCGGGTCGACCACCGGCGCGACAATGGTCGGCGCGATGATTGGCTCGACGGGCACGGGCGGTTCCATCGCAACAGGCTGAATGCTCGGGGCCTGCGGCGCGCTAGGCGGCGCTGCGATTGGAGCCGGCCAGAAGGCCCAGGCTGCCGCGCCGACAATCGCGAACGCACCGAGCAGCGCCGCCCACTTCCAAGGCGACTCGGAGGCCGCAGGGGCGACCGGGATCGACGCCTCCGAGCGAGGCACCTCAAGCGTCCCGCTCTGCGCGATCGCGACCGCCGCTTTCGCCCGCTCCGCGAAGACACCATCCCCGAGCCGCACATTCGCTTCTGCGCCGAGCGCGCCGATTGCAGCTTCCAGCACATCCGCCATCTCGCCGGCGGAGGCGTAGCGGTCGTTGCGATTCTTGCTCATCGCCTTGAGCGCGATGGCTTCAAGCGACGCCGGGATGCCGAGGTCTGGGCGCTTTTTGCGTGGCGGGACAGGGTCGTCGGTGAGGTGCTTGGTGATGATGCCGAGGGCCGTCTCGCCCGTGAACGGCGGAACCCCCGTGAGCATTTGGTAGAGCACGATCCCGGCTGCGTAGATGTCGAGGCGCGCATCCACGTCCTCACCGCGCGCTTGCTCCGGCGCCATGTATTGCGGCGTGCCGCAGACGAAGCCATCGACCGTGATCGACTGCCCTTCCCCCTCGAGGATTTTCGCAATGCCGAAATCACAGACCTTCACGATGTCGTTCCCGTGCCGGTCGCTCTGCACGAGGATGTTCTCGGGCTTCAGATCGCGATGGATGATCCCCGCGTGATGCGCCTCGTCGATCGCGCGCAATGTCTGACCGAGGATGTTGCCGATGCGACGGCACGAGAAGGGATGATCGTGGTCGAGGATGATCTGCAGATCCTCGCCATCGAGGTACTCCATCGCGATGTAGAGCACGCCGTCGTCGGTGCCGCCGAAGTCGAGAATCTGCACCGAGTTCGTGTGCGAGAGCCGACTCGCCGCCTTGGCCTCGCGGTGAAATCGCCGCGCCACACGCTCTTCGCCACCAAGGTGCTGATGAAGCACTTTGATCGCGACATCCTTGTCGAGGAGCAACTGTCTCGCGACATAGATGCGCCCCATCGCGCCCTCACCGAGCAAGGCATCGAGGCGGAATTTTCCCCCGAGAACGCGCCCGATGAGCTTGTCGTCGTCCGGGAGTTCCTTCTCTCGCTCGCCGCTGCCCGTGTCCGAATTCGCGCGACCTCGTCCCGACGCTGTCGGCGGGGAGCGTCTTGCGCGACGCTTCGGATCGGTATCGGCGCGGGCCATGTGCGGGAGTGTAAGCGAGAACTGCGCCGGTCTCTGCCGAAAGGGAATCACGTGAATCTCCATGAGCATTTGGAGGACCGTGCATCCCCTAACGACCCCGTGGTGTCCGGCATTTCTCCCTACGATGCGCTTGCCGACCGAGGACGCATCGATTCTTTCGTCCGCCCCCCTCGCGACTGCCTTGACCTCACGCTTCGAAGCCCCTTATGGTCCCAACCGCACTGTCGTGCCTTTGCAAGGAGCTCCCAGGTGATCGTCTGCCCCCGTTGCGGTAAGGAGAACCAGGACCACTATAAGTTCTGCCTCGGCTGTGGCGCTGAGCTTCCCCGCGATGCGGCTCACGCCCCGAAGAGTTTTACGGCGCCGACGCCGCCAGCAGGCCGTATGGCCCCGCCGGTTGCGCCGCAGATGCCGCCGATGGCTGCGCCGCAGATGCCGCCGATGGCTGCGCCGCAGATGCCGCCGATGGCTGCACCGCAGATGCCGCCGATGGCTGCACCGCAGATGCCGCCCATGGCTGCACCGCAGATGCCACCCATGGCTGCGCCGCAAATGCCGCCCGTGGCTGCGCCGCAGATGCCGCCGATGGCCGCGCCTCCGATGCCAGCGCCCGTTGCAGCACGACCGCAGGGTTCGTCGCCCGCCGTGCCAGCGTTCGGTGGAGGGCCTGTTGTGTCGGGACCGCCGCCGTCGGTGGGTGATCAGGTTGTGTGCCCGAAGTGCAACACCTCGAACAACCGCAACTTCAAGTTCTGCGGGACTTGCGGCCACACCCTGAATGCAGGGCCGGCCTCCGTGGCTCCAGCGGCCCCTGCACCCGTCGCACACGCCGCAGGCGGCACACGCGGTTCGCTTGTGCTCATTCGCGCGGATGGTTCCGAGGGCGACTCGTTCGCGCTGCAGGAGTCAACCGTCATCGGGCGCGAGTCCGGGAGTCTCTTCGCGAGCGACTCGTACCTCTCGCCCCGCCACGCGACGTTCACGTTTGGCGCGCAGGGCCTCACGGTGCAGGACGACAACAGCCTGAACGGCGTCTACCTCCGCGTCGCGATCGACCAGCCCAACGAGCTGCTCGACCGCTCCGTCTTCCGTATCGGTCAGGAGATCATCCGCTTCGAGCGTCTGACCTCACGCACGGATGCGAGCGGCGTGGAGCTGATGGGAAGCCCGAGCTCACCGTATGTTGGTCGCATCTGCCTCATCATTGGCCGTGACACGACGGGCAACTGCTATCCGGTGCCCGCCACGGGGATGCACCTGGGTCGCGAGCGCGGCGATATCCTCTTCCCAGAGGACGGCTACGTCTCAGGCCTTCACTGCCGTCTTCACGAGGAAGGCGGGCGCATGTACCTCACGGACATCGGGAGTTCGAACGGCACGTTCGTTCGTCTCTCGGCGCCGCGCACCATCCCGAGTGGCTCACTCTTGCTGATGGGTCAGCAGCTCTTCCGCGTCGAATACTGACGGACGCGACAGCAACCAAGAAAAAAGCCTCAGCAGCGATGCTGGGGCTTTT
>JBILQT010000424.1:0-5097 GCA_044373065.1 Sandaracinaceae bacterium | reverse complement strand
CCGCAGTTTCGCTCCCTGCTTCCTTCACGCCGTTCTCACGTTCGACGCTCTGCAGTTCACTTCGATTGTTACGACCAACTTTCGAGAGGACTCACACCTCCTTGTCAAAGCCCATGCTGGGCGCACGTGGAGAGGGGCCCGCGCCCGGGTCCCTTTCCGCCCGTCCGGCGAGGACTCACACCAACCAGTTCAACGAAAGGCAGCAGCAAGCGAGAGCGGCTGAGACCGAGCCAGCGGCAGCGACAGCGACCACGACAGACCCATCACCGAGACGACACCAAGAGACCGAGACCAAGCGCAGCAAGCACGCAATCGCATCAACCCACGAAGCGTCAGCAGCCGTAAGTCGACTCCACGCGCAAACCTCCGGTCGGCAAACAGAACCTCTGCAGATCAAAGCCGGAGCGGAGGAATTCCTTGCGGCGCGAAGCCAAGAGTCAGCTCGATTTGGTGAGGATCGGACAAGGGCGATGTCGCGCGCCAGCGCAGAACTACCTCATGCGAGCAAAAAGCGGCGGGAGTCGAGAGGGCCGTCCGCCCACGGCCCTTTCCGCCTGTCCGGCGAGGACTCACACCAACCAGTTCAACGAAAGGCAGCAGCAAGCGAGAGCAGCAGCGACAGAGCCAGCGGCAGAGGCCCGCATCACTCCACCAACACATCCACCCCACAAGACACCGGCCCACCAGGCCCAGCAAGCACCTGAAGCGTGACCCGATACGAACCACCAGGCGCCCAGTCAGGGATCACGAAATCCGCCATCCCCATGCACGGAATTGCACCGCGGATGACCCCGACAATCTCCACCAAGCAGGACGAACCATTCGAGCTCACCATGCCAGTGACACGCCCCCCACGCCTGACGCGACTTGGCATCACCACAACGCCGCACGTCGTCATCGCAGCATCGGCCGCCGCAGGCGGAGCATCCCTCCCGGCATCGGGAAAGGACCACGCATCCGGCACCACAGGCATCGGCGCATCCTCGCCCTCCACCGGCGCATCCACCCGAACCTCCAACGCCGCATCGATCTCCGGCCCCGCATCCGCGAGCGTGTCGAACCTCGGCGCATCGACGGGCGCGTCGAACGTCGGCGCATCCGACGGCGGAGCAGTCAACGCACGACGATCGATGATGCATGCGGGCAGAAGAGCAACAAGCAAGAGGGCGAAGCGTCCGGGCATGGAGCAAGCGTACTGCCTCTCTTCGGTCGCGCCTTTACGCTCATATTGTTTTCATACGTACACGGGCGGAGCCGTGTCCTCCCGAACACGCGCGTGTGGCGCGGCTGCCGCGAAGCAGTCTAGAGCTGGGCGCGCCCCACGTCGCCGTGTTCGCCGAACCCGAAGAGACCGCGAGAGTCTTCTGCAACTGGGTAGAACGTCTCGCTCATCGGGTCGTCGGGCTCCGTCGAACACGCATGGAAGGTCGTGCGGTCGACGTCCTCGTCGCCGAGAATCTCGCTGCGTTCGAAGATGTGTATGCCGTCGTCGTAGAAGCCACGCCCCAGCGGGACGAAGTGATGCGCGTCGTGCGGCGCCTCAATCGCCTCGAACTCGAACACCCAGCCCGCTGGATCCTCGTCGCAAACATCCACCCTGCACGAGGCCGCAAAGGGCAACCAAATCTCGTTGCCCGAGAGGATGTAGAAGCCCGTCCCCGTCTGGCAGGACTCCGTGACCTCGAGGAAGAGGGTGTCGTCCGGGCGCCCGTGCTCCTCCCACGCGTACTCCCTGCCTGCGACCTGCCCCGAGGGTGATTCGTAGAAGCCATGACGCTGCGCAAAGCCCGAGGCGAGGGGATGCCGCGCGACGACGCTGCAATCGGTGACGGGCACACACGGGACGAAAGGACGCGTCGCGATAGGCGCTTCGGGCTGCGGCGTGGGCGTGTTCGGAGGCGCACTCGGTTGGCGCGAGACGCAGCCCATCACGAGGAAGAGCGCGAGGAAGAGAGCGAGGTTTGCGCGATGCACGCGGTGAGTTGAGCACGTCTCGGGCCAGCGTCGGCGCGGATCCAGTAGTCTTCGAGGGTGACCTCACGCGCCCTTCTTCTCGCGCTCGCCTTCACCTGCCTGACGGCCTGCGAGAACCCGGTCGCGGGCTCCGATGCGGGCGCAACGAGCGACGCTGGCGTGAGCCTCCGCGATGCGTTCGTGGCTCCAGTGGATGCCCCGATGATGCCGGGGCGCTGCGAGGAGCCGCTGCCTCCGACGCCCTCACGTGTTCTCTTCGTCGGCAACAGCTTCACCTTCACCGCGAACATGCCGCGGACCTTCGCGCAGCTTGTCGAGGCCTCTGGCTTCCCCGTGCCCGAGGTGGGTGTGCGTGCGATCGGCGGGCAGACCCTCGAGGGGCACCGCGCGGACACGGGCACCGAGGGCGCGCCCTCGATCGTGCGCGAGGGCTGGGATGTGGTGATCCTGCAAGAGCTCAGCACGCGCCCGACGGATGCGCTGGGCGACCCCGCGCAGTTCAAGGAGGACGCGACCTTCTTTCACGACCTGGCCGTGACGGCCGAGCCCGAGACGCAGGTCGTGCTCTACGAGACCTTCGCGCGACGCGCGGGGCATGCCTACTACCCGGCCACCTTCACGAGCCCCGCCGACATGCAGGCGCAGCTTCGCTTTCACTACGACGACTGCGCGGAGAGCTTCATCCCGATGCACAGCACGGTGGTGATGTCGCGCCCGGTGATCGTCGCGCATGTGGGCGATGCCTGGGAGCGCGTGCTCAGCGCGCGTGAGCTGCCACCGCTCCACGCAAGCGACGACTACCACCCCAACGAGAATGGGGCCTACCTCAGCGCGCTCGTCTTCTTCGGCACGCTCTACCAGCGCAGCGTGGAGGGGCTTCCTGCGCTGGGCATCGACGAGGACATCGCGCTTGAGCTGCAAGGCCATGCGGATGCGATCACGGGTGCTGCGCGAAGGGCGCCGGCGATTGAGTGTCCACGTGTGCTTGCGGTCGGCGATGCACTCGCCATCGACTTCGGGCCCAACGCAGCCACCGGCTGGGCAAGTGTCGAGACGATCCGCGAGACGCTCGGCCCGCTCACATCGCTGCGCGGCGAGCGCACCGACGCGCGCGTGAGTGTCCGTGGCTTCACCGGGACGCAGACCGGAGGCAGCGCCGTGAACACGCTCGGCCTGCCCGCAGAGGTCAGCGCAGACTCGCTCTGGGTCGGCTCCTTCGACGGGCACGCAGCGGCGCGCGGCCTCACGGCGCAGATCGAGCTCACGGGCCTCACGCCTGGCGAGTATGCGCTCGAGCTCTTCGCCTCACGCGACGGCAACGACGGCGGCAATGGTCGGCTCACCCGCTACGCGCTCGGTGCACGCACGCTCGACCTGGAGGTCACAGACAACCAGAGCCGCACGGTCCGCTTTGATGCGGTGACGCCCGATGCAGGCGGTGCCATCACGATCGAGGTCTCGGTCAGCCCCGAGGGCGCCGCACGCTTCGCCTACGCAGGGATGCTGCGCGTGACACGTCAGCGCTGAGCTACACGCGCTCGACGCGACCGCGCGTGATGAGGAAGAAGCGCGCCGTCGCAAGCACGGCCACCGTCAGCAAGCCGAGCGAGAGGCCCCACCACAAGCCGACCGGTCCCATGCCGAGTTGGTAGGTGAGAAAGAGCCCGAGCGGCATGCCGAGCACCCAGTGCCCAAAGAGATTCAAGAAGAGCGGAAGGCGTGTGTCGCCTGCCCCGCGAAGGGCGCCTTGGGCGACGGTCTGCGCGCCATCGGCGAGCTGAAAGCAGGCCGCGACAAACATGAAGGGCAGCGCCGCCTGGATGACGTCGACCTCGTCGGTGAGCGCACGCGCGAGTGCCGCGGGGAAGGACAAGAGCGCGAGCGAGCCAAGCGTCATCACGAGCATGCCGACTGCGATGCCGATGAGCCCTGCACGACGTGTCGCAATGGCCTCACCACGACCCACTTCCATCCCGACGCGCACCGAGGTGGCCGCGCCCACACCGAGCGCCACTTGGAAGGTGCAGTTCACAATCGAGAGCGCGATCTGATGGCCCGAGAGAGGGCGCGTCCCGAACGCGCCGATGAGGAAGGTGACGAGCGTGAAGCTGCCCGCCTCGAAGGTGATCTGAAGGCCAATCGGCGCGCCCAACACGAGCGTGCGCTTCATCGCATCGGTCACGACAGAAAAGGAGGCAGTCGCCTCTTGGCGCAAGCGCATCACGGGCCAGGCCGAGACGAGGAGCTGCGTGAGCGTTGCGAAGAACGTGGCAAGGCCCGCACCGACCACGCCCAAGCCCTCGAAGCCCAGCGAGGGCACGCCGAGCGTGAGCACCCAGGCGAGCGGGAGGTTCACCAGGTTCGCCACCACGACACCTGTCATCAGCGAGTTCGTGACGCCCCGCGCTTGAAGAAAGGCGCGCACCGCGATGAGCATGAGGAAGGGCGCGAGCGAGGGAAGACGCGCGTAGAGGTAGCCACGCGTGAGCGCAATCGTCTCGGCGGGCGCGCCCATCTCGGGCAAGAACTGCGCGGCGAGCACGATGAGCAGCGTGAGCGGAATCGCGAGCAGCACAGCAAGCAGCAGGCCCCCGACAAAGCACTGCCAGACGCGCGCGTGTTCCTTGGCGCCTGCGGCTTGCCCGAGCAGCGGGTCGAGGCCGAAGAGCACACCGAGGCCAAAGAGCGTGGCCGCAAAAAAGATCGCGTTGCCCAGGCCCGCGGCGCCAATCGCGGCCTCACCGAGGCGGCCAACGACAGCAACATCGACGAGCGCGAGCGCCATGTTGCCGAGGTTCGTCAGCACAAGCGGCGCGGCGAGCACAAGGAGTGCGTGGAGCTCCTTTCGAAGAGGCGATGTCGATGCGGCGGGCATGCTGCGCGGCCTTGTGCGCGCGGTGGTGAAAGACGCAAGCGCTTCGTCGCGCGCCGCGGGTCATCCGCAGCCACGATCTCGGCCTCGACAGCGCTGTGCCTTTCGCCCCTCACCAAGCCCGGCGCATCGAGTACGCTCGCCGCGCATGCGCGCCCTCTCTACCCTCGCCTCCCGAGCCCTCTTCGTTGCAGCCCTCGTTGCTGTCTCTGGGGCTTCCACCGCCATTGCGACGACCGCTCACGCTCAGC
>JBILQT010000111.1:0-21932 GCA_044373065.1 Sandaracinaceae bacterium | reverse complement strand
CATGACGATCTGGTTGGCGCCAAGCTCCATGAAGTGGCTGGAGAAGGTCCCGCTGCCCACGCCGGCCGCAGACTCCCAACCGTAAGCCGGGAAGCGTCCGCTTGGTCCGCGCGAGTAGCTCGCCGGCGGGTCGCCGCCCACGTCGGTGAAGTGCACGCCCCAGAGCTTGCTCGAGCCGAAGCTGCACGAGTCGCCAGGCGTCACTGCGCTGTAGAAGGTGCCGAAGTAGACACGGCTGTCGAAGAGCTCGAGCGGGCCGGTCACCATCTCGTTGTCGCGAAGGCGGACCTCCCAGTTGAGGATCGCATTGGCCACACGGTCGGTCGCGGTGGGGACCTCGGTGAGCGAGACGACGTAGTTCACGCCGGGCGTCTCAAGGTTCTCCGGGTCGCCCGTGCCGATGATCACCACCGGACGGTTCTCCGAATCCACCGAGACAATCGGCGGTTCAGGCGAGGGATGACCCGACAAGGCGCCCTCATGCCAGTAGGTGTCGTGAAGCGGGCGGAAGGTCCAGAGCGCGGGGTTCGGCGCGGACATGTCGAGACGCCAGACCACGCCATCAGCGCTGGTGGTGTAGGCGCGTGTTGCGATAGAGCCCGTCTGCCCGGTGAAGAGCGAGACTGCACCAATCATCGGCGAGCTGACCTGATCGAGCCCCGTGCCTGGGCCGAAGGTGCGAATCGCCTCGCCGCTCGCGACGTCGATGACGTGGAAGCTCATGCCCCTCGGCACGCCAGGCTGACCGTCGCCGCCTGCCCAGCAGCTCGCCGTCGTGCGTGCGCCCGTCGTCTGGTTGGCGCTCTGTGGGGCGCGATGCTGCGGAGGAACCGGACATGCGCCGGGAAGGCGTGCGCCCTGGCCACCGGGGAGAATCGCGATGGCGCGCTCCTGCGGGCCCGAGCCGTTGTCCACAAGCGCCTGTGCAAGCGCGGGACGACCAAAGGTCGCGCCCATCGCCTCGTGGGTCCACTGCCAGAGGAAGACCGGATTGATCGGGTCCGTGACGTCCATCGCGACGTAGGCGTTGCCGCCCTGACGAAGGCCCATGAGCAGCACAGTGTGGTACTGGTCACCGGAGGGAAGCTCGCCAGGCGAGCGACGGAAGAACACGTCGCGCACAACGGGGACGCCGTCGACCAAGAACTGATGGGCCACGCTCGCGTCGTCCAAGCTCGGGATGACCGCAGGAGGAATGAACCCCCACACCTCTTGTCCAGCCGTCAGCGCGGCACCGCTCGGAGGCGTGTAGTTCTCCAGCGCAAGGCCGTGAATGATACCGTCATTCGTGCCGAAGTAGACCATCGGCGGGCGCGTCGAGACATCCGTGCGGCGACGGAAGAGATTGTACGCCTCGTCCGGAATGTCGCTCGAGGGAGGGCCGACGACCGTGGGCGTCGAGTGGTAGATGTCGCCGAGGCGCGCGTTCTCACGACCCGAGCCGCTCTCCGCGCGAACCCAGCGAATCGTGTTGGAGCGAACGGTGCTCGCGCCTCCGCCCGTCAATCCGAAGTGCGCGGAGGTGAGCGCTGCGGTCGCATCGGTGAACGGCTGCATCGACGACACGTTCACGCGCGTCACGGCGCCCGTGGGCGCGGTCGGCCAAGGATAGGTCGCGGCGAAACCGCCCGTGATGATGCCGCCCACCTGGCTCGGGCTGGGCGTAACTGCCGTGCGGATGTTGCGGGTCGGCTGGGTGTTGAGCACCCGCGCGAAACGGTCGCCATCGTTCAGATCGCGACGCACTGGCGTCGTGCCCTCGCACTCCCAACGCTGACGGTTGAGCACGCCCTGCCAGGGGCGACTCACGCCGCCGACAACGCCGCCGACCAAGAAGCCGGAGGTGATCTCGTACTGTCCCTGGCTACCGCTTGAGCCGGAGCTTGCGAACGAAGGCGTGGTGCGCGTGCGCGTGCCGGGTGCTGCGCGGTCGAGTGCCGCCGAGATGGCGCCACGCAAGCTGGCCGTGTCATTCGCGGCGTACGCATGACCCGTTGCGCCTGCGACAGCGAGCAAGTCCATCGCGTTGCGGGCCTGCGAGACAGCCGCCGAGCCTGCTGCACCGGGCTCGTAGAAGACCGAGAAGAGACCGCGGAAACGCGGATCGGAACACGAGCCATCGGCGCGCAGGCCACCGCACATGCGCTGCACGATTTCGTGCGGACGATCGTACGGGCAGATGTTGTCCGGACCGGGCGCATCGCAGCGAATGCGGTCTCCGCGGTAGGGGTCGGTGAACTGACCGTCGCCGATGAAGATGGCGTATTGATCGCGGCAGGCGGCGTAGGGATCGAGCGCGCCAGGCGTCCCCGGACGTGCGACGTCGGGGTGGTTGTTCAGGTAGAACTCGTAGTCGTCGAAGAGCGCCGCGGCGGGCGATGCGCCGTACGGACGCATGTTCATCAAGCGCGCCTGGATGAGGTTGTTGTTCGCGAGGAGTGCACCCGCGTTGCTCGGGTCGTCGACGCCGAACGAGACCATGCCGGTCGACCCAGCGGCCGCGCTACGAACGCCTGCGTTGACGATGTAGGGGTCGCCCAAACACGCCGCGAAGCTCATGGGACGGTCGCGACCGTAGGAATAGTCGCCCGCCGCGCCAAGCCAAGCCGGCATGCGTGCTGCGGTGAGCTCACGGGTGTGGAGCTGCGTCAGCGACGCTGGATTGCCCGGGATGTTCGGGAGGCCGTAGACGTTGTCGTACATCATCAAGCCGAAGCGCACGCGCTCCGAATATTGATCAAGGACGCCGTTGTTCACCTGGCCCCACGACACGCCGTCGGGATGCGCCCAAACGCCCGTCGCGGGGATCTGCGCGAGCGGCTCGACGTAGTAGCGCGAGGGGTCCGTCGCATCCGGCTCTCCGGCGAACGTGCTTCGCGGCACCCAGCGACAGTTGAACGTCGCGAAGTCGCCCGTGAGCACCTCGACCAGGCTCGTCCAACGGTCGCGCTCGGGCGCAGCACCGCAGTTCGAGATGCGCCCAGCGATCGAGCCCGAGCCTGCACCGAGCGCGTTCGTCATCGACG
The DNA here is from genome assembly GCA_044373065.1 of Sandaracinaceae bacterium. Taxonomy (GTDB): domain Bacteria; phylum Myxococcota_A; class Polyangia; order Polyangiales; family Sandaracinaceae; genus JAFLCL01. The sequence continues at coordinate 18,906 of JBILQT010000111.1, read as the reverse complement.
ACGAGGTGTCGATGAGGAGCATCACGTTCGGGCGAACGTTGCGCACGTCGGGCTCATCAGCCCGGGCGGCGCTTCCCATGGCGGAGATTCCGAGCACTGCGCTCGCGACGGTCAGGTGCTTCTTCGAGATTCGGGTGTTCATCGCTACTCCGTGAAAGCTGGCGGGTTCACTACAGGTGAAGAGCCGTGCAAAAAGTCTAGGACCACGCATTTTTTTCCCTGCCGGGAAGTGCTCAGCGGCGGCAGGGCTGAGGGCTGTACGGGCCTGAAATCGTCCAAGCGCGTGAGGTAACGGATGTTTCGTAGATGTCGCGGCGGAGGTCAGCCGAGCGCGCCAACTCTGCTCCGGTCGTCACAGCAGCAGCCCTCGTGCCACCGGCCGCATCGAGCAAACCCGCACGCGTCAGACGGCCGCGCGAAGTCACCGTGCTGACGAGGAATTGGAACTGCACGGTGCCGTTTCCGTCCACACGCGAGCCCGCGCCCGTACCCACAAACGTCGCCGGTACGTTGTAGGCGTCGTTCACATCGACGATGAAGCGAGGCTCGAACGCCGTCATGCCCACGCCCGCACTGTCCGTTGGTGCGTAGGTCACAGAGGAGTCGCCCGAGGCGCCGGTGCCCACGCGCATTTCATTGGAGGCGAAGCGACGTGAGCGCGAGGTGAGGCCCTCGGGGGTGCCCACGGTGCCCATGTTCATCGCAGGCTCCTCAGGCGACAGACGTCGATTGTGGTCCAGTGGGGCCGAGCACATCTCGTACTCGAGCACGCGCGCGCCACCCATCATCTCAATCTCCGCCGTCACGCTGGCGATGCCGGCCTGTGCAATCTCGGCGGTCTGCATCGCCTGACGTTGATGGCCCGCGGCGCGGCTCTCGAACTGACTGGAGTAGACCGCCATCGTTGCGCCCGCCGTGACGACGAGCAGCACGAGCATGACGATGAGCATCGCGGCTCCCGAGCGCCTCTGTGCGCGGCGACGAGCCTGGATTCGAGCGGGTTGCTGGTGCATGAGAGGGGGCTCCAAACGTCAGTTGGGAAGGAAGACTTCGGTGTACGCCGAGCGAACGCGGGCGGCGCCTGGGCGAACGAAGACTGGGAATACACGCGGCGTGCCATCCGCCAGATTCGCGATCCCTGCCGTGAGGTGCTCGTCCTGCTCGGGCGTGCGCGCGGCCAGGCTGATCCGGAGTGCGCGGATCTGCTGGGGCTGGAGTTGCGAAACCTGCGTCGCAGCCGCGTCGTCCGCGACCTGGAGCAGCATCGGCGCCGGCGCAACCGCGGTGTCGGCAACCACATCGACGTCGAAGTGCACCGCGTAGTCGAGGATGCGCGTGGGGCCGTTGAGGACTTGTCCGGTGAGCGCGTTCACCTCGGTGCGGGTGAGGACGGTGTTGGCACCCGTGGCCTCGAGGTTCAGCGTGCGGGTGATGCCGGCCACCGCGGGTGCAGTCGCGATCTGGTAGACGACAGTCGTGATGGGCGCGACCGTGCAGCCGTTCTGGCACCAACCTTCGATGCCGGGCTCGCCTGAACAAGCCGTCGGAAACCCGGGGCTCGTGTTGATGGTGGCGCTGTTGCCCGAGGCAGCGATGGTGGCGCCTGTCGCGCTCGTCCAGATGCGCTGACCGCCGCCTGCCTGCACCATCAGCGTCGTCCCCGCCGCAAACGTGCGCTGGGCCAAGTCTGTGTCGATGTTGACGGTGGTCGAGGATGGGTCGGCCGTGAAGCTGCGCTGGTAGCCGTGCCAGCCCGTCTGGAGCGTCATCGAGGTGCCGTTCCACTCGCGGATCAGGTAGTTGTCGCCGGTACGGAAATTCCCGGTGAGGGTGAGCAGGTCGCCGTGCGAGACGCCTGCATTCCAGCCAGGCATCGCGCCAAGGGCCGTGTTCGTCTCTGGCCAGCGATCCACGACCGCAACGCCTCGAATACCGGGAGCAGGTGGTCGACCGCCACAGTTGGGGCCCAGGGCGCTGTTGCGAACACCCAAGAACGACCCGCGCTGCGCATCGCGACGCACGCGATCCAGCGCCAAGCGAACCGAGAGCTGGAGCTGCGAGATGCGCTGTTGCTCTTGGAAGTGGCGTGCGGAGGAGACCCCGACCGTGAACACCGTCGCGACGATGATCGCGCCCATCCCGAGCGCAACCATCATCTCGATCAGCGTGAAGCCCTGCTGGCGTACGCGTCGCATCGAAGCTCGTGGACTCATGGGGTTGGCCCTGCGGGCGTATACCGAAGGAGGGTGGAGGCGTGGACCATATGGAAATCGATGCGGTCGGGAGCGATCGGACACACTTCGGTGCCCACGGCCGTCCACTGACGACGACGCCAATAGACGCGCACGTCTGCGCGGATCGTCGTGCCAGGACGCACCCAATTCAGCTGGGTTTGGGTGCAGTAGTGGATGGTGCCGCCGGCCGTTGGATTGCCGTTGTAGCCAAGCAACACCGCATCGGGCAGCCCTGCCGCCGAGGCTGCAACGGGGGCGAACCAACCCGTGCCACCCGCCGCGGGCATGCCACGCATGTAGCGGGTGTTCGCGAACGTTGCGGCCACAGGAACGACACCCACGCCGCCCTGCCGCCAGTTCAGTGCGTCGAGACGAAAGCGGTCGAGCCACATCTGGGAGATGCGCGTCGCCGTCCCCATCGAGTTCGCCTCTTGGTTGCCGCGAATCGAAGCCTGCTGAAGCGACATGATGCCCGTCGCGCCGATCGCCAGAATCGCCATCGCCAGCATGACCTCGACAAGCGTGTAACCCGCGCGCGCCTTGGCGCTTCTCATCATCGATTTCCTCATCGGATCACCCGCGGTGCGGCGAACGCGCCGATGACGATGTAGCGCTCTGGGTCCACCGCGAGGGCATCGGGCTCGTCGCGGTTGATGGTGTAGAGGTAGTCGACGCCCGTCTCCGCGAAGCCCGCCGCAGCGCCATCGCGGCCAAGCCGATCGCCATCGGGCTCAAAGCAAATCTGCGAGGGCGTGCCTGCTGCGCGACCAATGCGAACGCTGTGACCCGCGGCCGAGTACTGCACTGTTTCGACACGGTCGACAGCGGCGTCGAGCGCCATCACGGTCGCCCACTGCGAGCGTGCGCAGCTGGATGAATCGCCACGAAAGAGCTGAAGCGTCGCGCCTGCACCCACCGGTGTCATCACCAGCAGATGCGCGCGCCCGCTTCCGATGGCGTCCGTGCGGGCGCGGCGGAGCACACGCGCAACGTCGTACTGGAAGCGGTTGGTGCGGTTGATGGCCATCGACCGGATCAGACCTGGTCCGACCATCGTCGCCGAGATGCCGACGATCACCACGACGATCATCAACTCAAGAAGCGAGAAGCCTGCACGCGAGGGGCGCATGCGTACAGTGCGAAGACGGCGGTGGGAGGCGGATGAGCTCACAAGGTCCGCTCCCAGCAAGCAACATTCCAGGGCCACGTGTAGGGGCGATCAACATCGATTCCCTCAGTGCTTACCCTGAGCGGGACCGCAATCGGCTGCGTGACTACGCAATCGTTGCGGAGGTCCCGACGGCCGCGCGGACACGCCGGAGGGTCGCCCGCGCGATCACCCGGGCCCGCTCTGCCCCGCGCTCCAACACGGCATCGAGCTCGGCGGTGTCGGCGCGCAGCGTTGTGAAGCGCTCACGCATCGGCGCGAACTCGGTCTCGAGCACGTTGTAGAGCTCATCCTTCGCGTGACCCCAGCCGTAGCCGCCTGCCCGCAGCTTCGCGTCCATCTCGGCGGCCTTCTCTGCGCTCGCGATCTGTTTGTAGATCTCAAAGACGGCTGTGCCCTCAGCGACCTTCGGCTCCTCAAGCGTCTCGCTGCCCGTCACGATGCCAAGGCAGAGCTTGCGGAGCTTCTTGCCGCCCTCGAAGAGCGGAATCGTATTGCCGCGGCTCTTGCTCATCTTCTGGCCATCCGTGCCTGGCACGAGTGGGGCTTCTCCGATGAGCGGCTCGGGGACAACCAGCGTGCCCTCGCCGTAGACGTGGTTCACGCGCGAGGCGAGGTCGCGGGCGAGCTCCACGTGCTGCTTCTGATCGGCGCCGATCGGGACGACGTTCGTGTCGAAGAGGAGGATGTCGGCGGCCATGAGCACTGGGTAGTAGAAGACGCCGGCATTCGGCACCTCGCCGCGTGCCATCGCATCCTTGTAGGCCACGCCGCGCTCGAGCTGGCCCGTGGCGACCAGGCAGGAGAGCACCCAGGCGAGCTCGAAGACCTCGGGCACATCCGACTGGCGGTAGAAGAGCGTCTTCTCCGGGTCGAGACCGCAGGCGAGCCACGTGGCCGCAACGTCGTAGACGTAGCCTCGCAAGAGCGCGGCATCACGCACCGTGGTGAGCGCGTGGTAGTCGGCGATGAAGTAGGCCGTGCGGTACGTCTCTGAGAGACGAAGCGCGGGCCGAATGGCGCCGAGGTAGTTGCCGATGTGCGGAATGTGCGTGGGCTTGATGCCCGTAAGCGACGTCTTCACAAAGCCTCCTGAACTCGGCGTGATGTCGCGTTCGCGGTGGGCGAGCAACAACGAAGTGCGCGCAGTGCGTTGCTTTCGTTGACGTTGGTGCCCGCGGCTCTCTAGCCTTGTGGTGTTGCTTATTTAGGAGGCTCCCATGTCGACGCGCCTGCTCATCGCCTTTGCGCTGCTCACCCTCCCCGCCTGCAGTGCCATCGTGCAGCCGGATACGCGGCGCCTCGGCGACATCGATACAGGCTCTGCACCTTTCGATGCAGGGCCTCCCATCGACACCAACCGCATCGACCCGGATGCCTTCACACCGATGGGTGTCGACAGCGGCCCGCTCACCTGTGCTGGCGGCTGCAACGATGGCCTCGCGTGCACCACGGACCGCTGCGTCGCGGGTGTCTGCGAGTCGACGCAGGTCGATGGCGATGGGGACGGCCAGATCTCGACGGAGTGCGCAGGGACGGATTGCAACGACCGCAACGGCGCCGTGTTTGTCGGAGCGCCAGAGGTCTGCGACGACCGCATCGACAACAACTGCAACGGCGCGACGGATGAGGGCTGCGTCGCGCCGGACAACTGCGACACGGCCGAGCGCGTCGACCTCTCGAGCGGACGCGCGAGGGTGACCGGCGACACGACAGGGCTGATGGCGAACTACCGAACGCCTTGTGCGATGGGCGCACGCCCCGATGCCGTCTACCGCATCGACATTGCGCCGGGCACCGACGTACGCATCGAGACGAGCGGAAGCGTGGACGTTGTCCTCGCGGCATCGACCTCGTGCGGCTCCTTCGAGAGCCGTCAGTGCAACGACGACCGAACGCAGCGCGATACCAACGCGCGCCTCTGGCTGCACAACGCACCGGGCACCTGGTTCATCCTCGTCACGGGCTTTGCGACGGGGCCCTATACGGTCGACTTTGAAACCACGATGGCGGCCTCGGATCGCTGCCGTGCAGGCCTCCTCGACATCACCACAGGTGGCACCGTCGTCGGCATCCCCTCGGAGATGCGCGAGGGAGGAACATGCGGTGGCGACCGCCTGCGCGAGTCGATGTTCCTCTACAACAGCAACACGTTCCGCACGCTCACGATGACCGCGCCCTATCGCCCCTACCTCTCCGTCCGCAGCCCCGACTGCAGCGTGGACAGCGAGCAAGCGTGTGAGACGGGCGCGACCACGGTGGGCGGCGCATTCCAAGCCTCCGTTGCTGCAGATCGCTTTGAGGGGCCGCTCTACATCCTCACCGATGGCGGTGGCGACGCCCCCTACGCGCTCAACATCCAGCCCTGAACCTCAGAACACGCCGAAGGCCGTGAGGCCCGCATCGGACTGCGAGAAGTTCACGTTCAGTGAGAGACGCGCTTGGTGTTGCTCGATGCCTCCCACGATCAGCAGCACCACGCCGATCGTCTGCGCGAGTGCGTTCGCGAACGAGAAGATCGCGATGCCAGGCGTGCCATCGTCGAGGGCTGCTACGCCGTACGCGATGGGCCCCGCGATCGGGGCAAAGCAAGAGAGCGCAGCAGCCTGACCTGCGGTGATCCACGTCGGCTGCCATCGTGTGTACGTCAGCACGAGGAGGCCCGTCAGACCGCCGATCGAGGAAGCGAAATTCCCCGCCATGATCGTCCCGACACCCGCGCTGATGAACCCATGCGGCACCGAGTCACGAACGCCAAAGCGCTGCGTGTTGATCGGCCGCGAAAGCGGGATCACCTCGGTGCCTTCTTGCGCGAACGCGGGCACCGCTTGAGAGAGAACCAACGCGAGCACGCTCGCCCAAACCCATCGACTCATCACCGCCTCCAACTGCATTGCGAGGGCGCAGGCTACTCGATCTCGGCGCCAAACAAGCAGAAGGCCCGACCACCCTGGTGATCGAGCCCTCGCGCGCGCAACTGCGCTTTGTTTACAGCTGGCTGTTGGCGTGGTCCCAGTTGACCAAGTTCCACCAGGCCTCGATGTACTTCGCGCGCGCATTGCGGAAGTCGATGTAGTAGGCGTGCTCCCAGACATCGCAGGTGAGGATCGGCGTCTTGCCCATCGTGAGCGGGCAACCTGCGTCGTGCGTGTCGACGATCTCAAGCGTGTCGCCGTTCTTGACGAGCCAGGCCCAACCCGAGCCGAAGTGACCGGCTGCCGTCGCGCTGAACTTCTCCTTGAACGCAGCGAAGCTGCCGAAGCTCTTGTTGATGGCCTCAAGCGCCTTGCCCGTGGGCTCGCCGCCGCCGCCTGGACGCATTGAGTTCCAGTAGAACGAGTGGTTCCACACCTGCGCTGCGTTGTTGAAAATCTTGCCCGACGCGGTGCGCGTGAGCTCTTCGTAGGACTTGCCGACGATCGAGCTGTCGTCCTTCGCGAAGGTGTTGAGGTTGTTCACGTAGGCCGCGTGATGCTTGCCGTGGTGGAACTCAAGCGTCTCCTGCGAGAGGTGAGGCGCGAGTGCGTCCTTGGCGTAGGGAAGCTCGGGGAGCGTGAAGGTCATGGGTCCTCTTTCGTGGTGGCTGCACGCTAAGGTCGCGTGCTGTTCAACTGCGAGGACGTGAGCCTAGGGATGTGCGTCGGGAACGACAAGGCTCACTTGCAGGTCCTTCACAACTTCACACACGCGCACCCACGAGCGGGCGAACGCGAATGAACGCGGTAGCGAAATCCTGCGACTCCTCGCAAGAATGCGTGCATGACCGATTTGCAAGACACGCCCTCACCGAGCCCCGAAGCGATGGGTCGGCGGCTTCGAGCGTTGCGCCTTGAGCGCGCGCTTCCGCAGGCGGACGTGGCGAGCAAGCTCGGTGTCTCGCCGGCGTATCTCTCGCTGATCGAGACGGGCAAGCGTCCGCTGCAACTGCCGCTCTTGATGCAGGCACTTGAGCTCTTTGGGCTTGAGCTCGACGACTTCATGGCGAGCCTCGGCAACATGCATCTCGATGAGGGCCTCGCGCGCCTTCTCGATGAGCCCCTGCTGCGCACACTCAGCCTCTCGCGTGAGGACCTCGCGCGCCTGGGTGCCGAGCCTCGCGTGGCCAACACGATCACCGCGCTCTTCAACCTCTACAAGAACACGCGCCTTCAGGTGGAGCACCTCACCGCGCAGCTCGCGAAGGCCGAGCATCGTGAGGCCTCATCGACACGAGAGCGGGCACCCAGCGCGCGACCTCCTGCGGTGCAAGAGGGCAGCAAGGGCTCTGCCCAAGGTGAGCCTGCCATCGTCGACTTCGACTTCACGCCCTTCGATGAGGTGACGAATTTTCTCGAGTCGCGTCGCAACTATTTCGAGTCGCTTGAGGAGCGCGCGGATGCCCTTCGCAAGCAGCACGGGTTGAGCGAGAGGCCAAGCGAGGAGGGGCTGACGCGCATCCTCGGCAAGCTCGGTGTGTCGGTGAAGATCACGGACGACAATGCCGAGGAGAGCCCGGGCAGCGTCATCCGCCGGCTCGACCCAAGGGGCGGTGCGCTGACCCTCACGCGCGACCTTCCCGAGCATCGCCGCATGTTCCAACTGGCGCACACGATCGGCCTTCGCCTGCTCGATGAGGAGCAGCTGCATGTGCCTCTCTTGGAGAGCGCAGCCGCACGTCATCGCGAGACACCACGCCTGCTCAAGATTCACCTCGCGAGCTACCTCGGCGGCGCCTTGCTCTTGCCCTACGCGCCCTTCTTTCGTGAGGTGCAGCGCACGCGCTACGACGTCGAGCGGCTCGCGACGATCTTCGACTCCAGCTACGAGACGGTCGCGCATCGCCTCTGCAATCTCTCGGACCCCAAGCGCCTCGGCGTGCCCTTTCACTTTCAGCGCGTTGATGTCGCGGGCAACATCTCCAAGCGCTACGCCGCCGACGGATTGCGCTTCCCGCATGGCACGGGCAGCTGCCCGAAATGGGTTGTGCACACGGCCTTTTTGTCGCCCCAGGCGATCCATCGGCAGTACTCGATCTTCCCCGATGGCCGCACCTACTTTTGCTTCGCGAAGATTGTCTCTGAGCCCCGCGCAGGATCACTCGCACGCGGCACCGTCTACGCGATTGGCCTCGGCACCCTGGCCGAGAACGCCAAGCACCTCGCCTGCGCCGACGACATGCCCTTCGCGAACCCGGCCAAGATGGCCGTGCCCGTCGGGACAAGCTGCCGTTTCTGCGAGCGCGTCGACTGCAACCAGCGCGCGGCACCCAGCTACAAATTCGCCTTCCGCGTGGATGAGTACGTGAAGAAGGACAACTTCTTCTCACCGCTCGTCGACGAGGACGCCGAGGTCAGCGTGCCTGTCAGCGCCCTCAAGAAGCGAAGGCGCTGACCCGAAAGGTTTCGCGCATGAGGAGTGCGGCGAGGAAGCCGAGAGAAAAAAGAAATGGAGCGCTTCCAAAACCTTTTGCTATGGTCGGCCGCATCGGGGCGTAGCACAGCCTGGTAGTGCGCGAGCTTTGGGTGCTTGAGGTCGTGGGTTCGAATCCCTCCACCCCGATAGAAGTCGAGAGCATCGCGCGGACTCACCTCCGCGCGATGCCGCGACGCCTCCCAACGCACAGCGGTCCGCAGTTCAACGCGGGCACAGCGTGGGGTAGAGTTCCGAGCAAGTCCCCATAGCTCAGACGGATAGAGTAGCGGCCTTCTAAGCCGACGGTCGATGGTTCGATTCCATCTGGGGACGCTTTGTAAAATAAGGGTTTTAGTGAGATCGGTCCGATCGGGCTTGGGACCATTTGGGACAGCATCAAGGTCCGACTCAAAACGCGAATCGCGAGCTTCGACGCGGCGTGCAATCTTCGCGTCGATGTTTCAAGCGGCGGAACGGAAGGGTTGTCGAACAAAGGCTCAGCCCACCGGACTCTTTGAAGTCGCCGTGACCGGGACACGCGAGCAGACGTCACATCATGACGAAGGGGTACTTCATGGATGGAAAGCCTGGAAAGAGTGTGGCGCGCTCCCATTTCTCAGCGCTCCGTCGCGTTGCGCTCTTTGAGGGCGTGGACGATGCACGACTCGATCGGCTCGCCAGAGAGGCGAATCCGTTGACCGTCAGACGTGGGCAGATCGTGATCTCGCGTGGCGAGCGGGCGGACTGCGTGTTTGTCATTCAGCGAGGTCGCTTCAAGGTCGCGACGCGAGACCCACAAGGACAGCAACTCGCCATCAATGTGCTCGGCGCTCCAGAGCTCTTTGGCGAGGTGGCGATCGTTGATCACGGGGTGCGGTCTGCGGATGTCACCGCGCTCTCCACGGGCACGCTCCTCACCATCGATCGCGCGGCGTTCGTGACGCTCGCACATGAGCATGCCTCGATCGGATGGGCCCTTGCGGTCTTGGTTGCGCGACGCCTTCGGCAACTCACTGAGCGCCTCAAGGACAGGTCCTTTCTCGACGTCGAGCAGCGCCTTGCAAAGCGCCTCCACGAGCTCGCCGAAGACGCCGTTGGTATCGAGGGTCGCGTCATTCCGGGCACGACGATCTCCATGAGTCAGCGTGACCTCGCCGAGGTTGTCGATGCATCGCGCGAGCGTGTGAATCGACAGCTCGCCCGTTGGTCGCGGGAGCACATTCTCACGATGGAGCGAAGGACGATCCGCATCCTCAACCCCGATGCACTCCGACAGCGCGCCGAGGCTTCCGCTCGCTGAGACGCGTGTCCAAGAGCCCTTCCGAGGTGGGCGCCTGATGTGTGATCCGGATCACTCTCCAGGCTCTTTCCGCACTTGAATGGAACGCTTCGGCGGCGCCCGTGAAACTATCCGTGGAGCCGAATCGGGAGCACAGCAGTCGGGCAGACACGCGAGCCAAGCGCATCGCGTGAAGGCCCCGTCACGCCCGGTTTGGAGTGGACCTGAACTTCAACGGAGCAAACATGGAAGAGACAGCGAATACATCGACCGACAAGTACGCGTTTGGTGCGCATGTGATCTTGCGATGGCCGGGGCGCACATCGCTCTCCGCAGCGCAGTGGTGGTCTGGCTTTGACGACTACCTCGCACTGCAGTGCGTCCTTGCCAACCACACCGACACGAAGCTCGTCGCCGGCTCCCCGCCAAACGGGATCGGCGCAACCATCGCCTTTGAATTCATGGGCGGGACGACGCGTGAGGTGCTGATCGAGAAGGACGATGTGAACTTCGTCTGGCGCATCAACATGCCCGACACCAACGCGCTCTTCTCGTCCTATGTCGGCACTGCGCGTGTCGAATCGGAGGACGCGACTGGCTGCGATGTGAGCTACGCAATCGACTGCGTGCTCGTCGCCAAGGACCGCGAAACACGCATGAAGATCATCGACCAGCCGACGCCGCCGGGGCCGACGCGTGTGGATGAACTTGCGCGCTTCGTGCTCGAGCGAGACGGGGTGAAGAGTTCGTTTACGTTTCCGGTCGCCTGCGGAGCAGACGCGCTCTGGGCCGTTGTCGGCAACTGGGGCGATGTGTCGTGGGTGCACGGCGCGACGAAAGCGGAGGTCACAGGGCCCGATCGACGCACGGTCTTTTTCGACGACGGCACACACATCGACGAGCGCATGTGGTCGCGGGACGACGCGAAGCGGACGTTGGTGTACGAGCCCCTCGGCAGCCCGATGCCTGTGCGCATGTACCTCGGCACGCTCACGCTCGAAGAGACGGGGCCAGGGCAGACCCAAGTCACGTACACGCAGTGTTTTGTCCCCAAGGACGGCCTTCGCGGGGAGGACGTGAAGCGTGCGTTGGCAGAGGCCTTCCGCGCGCGATTCGCCTGGGTACAGAAGCGTTTTGCAGTGACCACGAAGTGAGGGGGAAGTCATGAACATCGACATCAAGACATCCGCACCGACGGTTCAGGTGACAGGCATCGTTCGCGCGCCGATCGACCAAGTCTGGAAGCTCTTCGCTCCCTTTGGCGACATCATGAAATGGTGGCCCATCTACAAATGGGTGAAGCTCGACGCCCCGGGGGAGGACGTGGTCGGTGCGATCCGAAGTTTTGAAACGACGACCGGCCACGGCTACCGCGAGAAGCTCGTCGAGCGCGATGATGCCAAGCACGTCGAGCGCTACGACTTCGTGAGCACCGACATGCCGATCAGCATCGACGGCATCGCCACGACGGTCGTGATGTCAGCGGCCAGTGCGACATCGACGCAGGTCACGTGGAGCTCTTGGACAGAAGGCGGTGGCCTGGCCCGAGGAGCGATTCTCTCTGCACAGCAGGGCGTCTATCGCGACGCGATCGCATCCCTCGATCGGCATTTTCATCCTGCCCTCGGCACGCTGAAGCTGGAGCTAACGAGTGCGACGGGGCTGCACAACGGAAGGCTCTTTCCCATTGATGCGTACGCACTCGTGCGACTCGACGATGCAGCACCTCAGCGCAGCAAGCAGCGCTTGTTCACAAGCTCGCCCGTGTGGAATGAGACGATGACACTGCAGGTCTTGAACGAGCGCGGAAAGCTCTCGATCGCCATCTTCGATGCCAACCTCGGCGAGGACGCCTTTCTCGGCGAGGCCAGTGTCGACCTGCACACACTCGCGGAGCGTCGCCATGAAGTGCGCACGTTGCCGCTGCTGCAAGGCGGAGGCGGAACGCTGACGGTCGGCCTAACGCTTGATCTCAGCTCAGGCTCGGCGCTGCCGCTCACAGAAGAACAACAAGCGTTGAACCACCTCGCGACGCTGGAGGCAGGCCTTCACAAGCTTGTTGGGCAGGCGATGTCGCTCGCACAGCAGTTCGCTGCAGGGCCCGAGAAGAGTTATGGATACGCGCGCTATCCGCGTGTGCCAGCGCTGCCTGACGTACCTTTGGAGGAGCTCCCGCGCATGGTGAAGGGGCTACCGCCGGAGGAGGCGCTCAGCCCGAAGAAGCTGAGTCGCATGCTTGAGCGCGGGATTGAGTATCTCTACTCGCAAGCGCAGTTCGTGACGCGTGCGGCGGTGGATACGAAGGACCCCTACCTCGCGTACTTCGGCGGCTACGTGCCGGCGCCGCAGTACATCGTCGACCACGCCGCAGAGGACGCCGAGCTCGCACGGCAGTTCATCCAAGGCGTAGGACCCATGGTCATCCGTTGCCTCACGGAGGTTGGCCAGGTTCCGCAGTCGATGCGTGCCCTTCAGCCCGGCGGAGACTCACTCGCGACACTGGTGGCAGAGAAGCGACTCTTCCTGCTCGACTACGAGGCGCTCATACCGATTAAACCATATCGCGATATGTTCATTTATGCACCACTCGTCCTCGTCTTCAAGGAGAAGACCGAAGAGGGCGCACGGCTCAACCTCGCGGCCATTCAGCTCACGCGCAACGCCTCAGGCAACGACATCTACGTGCCCGGCGTGACGCCACCCAATCGCTGGCGTCTGGCGAAGCTGCACGTGGCGTGCGCTGACAACCAGTACCACCAGTGGCTCTTCCACTTGGGCTTTGGGCATCTGGCGATGGAGCCCTTCGCCGTCGCAACACACAACGCGTTGCCTGCCGAACACCCCATCGCGATTCTCTTGCGACCCCACTTTCAAGACACGCTGGGCATCAACTTCTTGGCCCGGGAGACGTTGGTCTCGGACATTGCCCCCTTCACGGATCGCACGTTCTCGACAGGGACGGCGCAGGCCCTGGAGATGTTCCTCGCGGCCTGGCGAAAGTACGACTTCTTCGAGCGCGCGTTTCCCGCAGAGCTCGCCGCGCGCGGTTTTGACGAGGCGAAATCGGATGGGCTGGAGGGCTACTACTTCCGCGAAGATGGCTTCCTCGTTTGGAATGCGATCGGGAGCTACGTCGAAGCGGTGGTCGGGAAGTTCTACGCTTCCGATGCTGCTGTGGCTGCGGACATCGCCCTTGCGGCATGGGCCGCGGAGTGCACCGACCCGGCACGCGCAGACATCCCTGGGTTCCCGAAAGCCTTTGCATCGCGCGCCTTGCTCACACGCGCGCTGCAGACGCTGATCTGGTCCGTCAGTGCTCAGCACTCCGTGGTGAACTTCTCGCAATTCGAGTTTCTCTCGTACGTGCCCAATCGACCCGACTCGCTCTTCCGCGCGATGCCCGAGGGCACGGAGGAAATCGAGGCTTCGTATGTCGCGGCTGCACTGCCGGGACCGGCGATCAGTCACTTCCAGATCAGCTTCGCGTGGCTTCTCTCGACACCCTCCGACGACACCCTCGCTGATGTGAATGTCTACGACTCGGTCTTTCCACTCCGCGCGCGGCTGCAAGAGATCTCGCTGCAGATCCGCTCGCGCAACGACGCGCTCGCCAAGGCGGGCAAGCCTCCCTATCCCTTCCTCCTGCCCGAAAACATCGCTGCAAGCATCGCGATTTGAGGTTCGAAATGACAGCGAACCGAACGCTCGATGTGGTGTTTGAAGGTGGCGGCGCGCGCGGGCTCGCGCTGAACGGTGCGGTATCTGAACTGGAGCGGCGAGGCTTCACGTTTGGTCGACTCGTGGGGACCTCAGCGGGCGCGATCACGGCGACGCTCGTGGCCGCCGGCTACACCGCGGATGCGCTCTGGCAAGTGGGTCTTGAGCGACTTCCATCGGGGGCATCGCGCATGACGGACTTCATCCGTACGCCAAGCGGCTTCACGGACGACGAGCTTCGCTCAAGCATGCTCGGCGAGGCGATGGCGCACCCGCATTGGATCGGCTTGGTCGGCCGAAACATCGAGCTCCTCGGGCTGCGCGCGCTCCTGCACGTGGACCTCTTCGCGAACGTCTTTTCGTTTGTGGAGCGCGGCGGGATCTACTCCGCGGAGGGATTCGTGGCGTGGCTTGTGGAGCGGCTTGATGCGGAGGGGCGTGCCATGAGCACGTGGACGTTGGGTGAGCTCTTCGCGCGCACTGGCAACGACCTGACCCTCATCGCCTCGGACACGACCGCAGAGGAGCTCATTGCGCTGAATCATCGAACCGCGCCCGATGTGCCGCTCGTCGCGGCTGTGCGCATGTCGATGAGCATCCCGTTCCTGTGGCCGGAGGTGCACTGGGCCCGTGGCTGGGGCACGTACCTCGGACGCGAGATGGTCGATCACGCCATCGTGGACGGCGGGATCACGTCCAACTTGGCGCTGCGTTTTCTCGTCTCCGAAGAACCTTGGATCGAGAAGGTCATGGGGCGTGCACCAAGCCCCGAGACGCAGGTACTCGCACTTCGTCTCGACGGTCGCCATGCACCACCGGGAGCGCCAGCGCCGAGGACCACAAGGCCTCACTCGCACGCGTTGGATCGCGTCGCCCGCGTATTCGAAACCGCACTGAGCGGCAACGACCGTACGGAGGAAGAGGCGTATGCCTCTCTACTCTGTGCGCTGCCGACGCAAGGCTTTGGGACGCTCGAGTTCGCAATGAGCTCGGAGCAGGTCGAAGTGCTGATGGATGGTGCAGTCCAGAAGCTGGATCAATGGCTCACTGCACGCGGCGATGTGCCGCACACGATCGCCCAAGTGCGCGCACTACGACGGTTTTGAGGGCCGCCACATGCTGCTTTGCAGCTCGCGAATTCGAGCACGTCCGCGACATCTCGCGGGCGTGACGTTCCGCGAACGGATGAGCGAAGCGCGCATGCGAGTTGCTCGTCGAGCGACGTCGTGCGCGTTGCGCCCCCGGTCTGCGTACACGTCGTCGAACCCAGCGAGATGGTCGCTCCGCGATGAAGTTCGGATGACAGCAATGCGCGGTGGTCAGCTCTGCTTGAGCGATCTTGGGTACCTGACCGACTCGACGTGGCTGATGGCAGTGATCGCGAGCGGTTTGCCACCCGATGCGCCCTGCGCCTGAAGCACCACGTCGATGGCCTGCGAGACGTTCATTTCGCTGGCTTGAACTTGCCGTTCACGAATGTCCCAACCGTCTCCTTGCCGTTCATCACGCGCACCAAGCGTCCTGCGACTTCCGGGTCTGAGTGGTAGCGAGGCGCCGAGGGCGGCAGGTCGAGAACCACGCCTGGCGTGATGAGCGCCTTGGCTCCGCGCCTCAGCGCTGCGACTCCCTCCGCGATGTTGCGCTCACGCTCCGCACCGGTCGCGCGCACGACATCGATCGTGACGGAGCCGAAGGTGATGGGCGACGACTTCACGGGCCCTGGCTTCTCGCTGCTGCGCAACGTGACAACGCTCTGCATCTTCGACGCTTTGCGCTTCGTCTTCGTCGGCTCGGCCGTTCGCTCGGTCTGCTTGAGTGCGCGCATGGTCATACCTTCAACTCTGACAGCGCGGATGTTTTCGATCAACACACGCAACGACCTCGTCATGGTCGCGTCGACCGAGGCGCCTCACCCCGTCGCCCGTTGCTACGAAGCCCAGCGAGCTGATACGGCAAGTACATCATCGCAATCATATCGATATATCAGGACCCCACCTTGGAAAACCAGGTCACCCCGCGCGACTCACACGCACGATGGCCTCACCCCTGCGCTTCATCGGCGCGTTCCTGCTCTCCTGCACGCTCGCCTGCGCACCGATCGCGCCTGAATCCGGACCATCATGCGGGACGGTTTTCTTCTCGCGCGAGATCGAAGTCTCATGGCCCGACACGCTCGACCTCGTGCTCGTCGTCGACAACACGCCAGGGATGGAGCGCGCACAGCAGACGTTGATGCGGACGCTGCCGCGCGTGCTTGAGCAGTTGCTGACGGGTGATCGCGATGGCGATGGCATTGCGGAGCAAGCCTCGATTCGCTCGATCCACCTTGGCGTCATCACGACCGACATGGGCACCGGCCCGGGATACGCGAACTCGTTCGACGGCTGCCACACACCCGGCGGCGATGACGGGCTCCTCGGTGCCTCGATCAACGCAGCGGTTGCGCCCTCCTTTCTCACATTCGCATCCACCGATGCGACGGGCGGGCTCGCAGCACAGAGCCAACGTGCGCTCGACGTTGGCACACGCGGATGCGTCTTTCGTCAGCCGTTGGAGGCCGCGCTCAAAGCGATCACATCGGCAGAGGAGACCGATTGGTACGGCGAAGACAATCCGCGTTTTCGAGACCCGCGCACTGGCGCACGAACTGACCCTGGCCATGCGAGTTCGGCCCATGCGGGCTTCTTTCGACGCGATGCTGCACTCGGCATTGTCGTGATGACGAACGGCGATGACTGCTCCGCAGGTGACGAGCGCATCTTTATGGACACGCCGGAGACGAGTGCCGAGTGGGGCAGTGACCCGCGTCTTCGCTGCACGCGCGCGGCGGACACGTTGCTTGCGCTTGAGCGCTACATTCGGGGCTTCTCGCGCCCTTCGAGTTGGGGATTTGGGATTGGCTTCATCGTCGGTCTTCCCGTCGGTGGGAGCGACACGCACCAGCTTGTTGATCTGAGTCACCCGCAGCTCGAAGTCGTCGAGACAGGCTCTGTGGCGAACCCGATTCGCGATGTTTGCGTCTCCGCGGATGGTGTGTTCTCGGCCGACCCACCTCGGCGAATTCTCACGCTTCACAACGCCCTCAGTGGCCGCGCGGCAACCTCGATCACGTCGATCTGTGACGACGATTTCGGTGCGGCATTCGGCGCGATCTTTCAGCCCGCTTCCACAGGTGGTGGCGGCGGTGGAGGCTTGTGCTTCCCACACTCCCCGGGACGCGATGCGCGAGGCCTCGCGAACTGCAAGGTCACCGAGACATTGCCGCCCGAGTCGAGCGCTGCGCTTGGATTCGTAACCCGTTGCGACGAGGTCCCTGGCCGCACATTTCTCTCTCGTGTGACGGTCAATGGACAGGCACATGAACGCTGTCGCGTCGCACAGCTCACGCGTGAGCAAGCAGAGGAGATCGGCATTGCCGGATGGGTCTTTGAGGATGACCCCAACACGAGCCCACGGCTCCAATCCATCTGCCCCCAAGCACCGCAGTCGCTGCGCTTCACGCTGCGCGGCATACCCGCGAACGGATCGATTGTTCGCATCGAATACGCACTCCCTGCTCGAAGCAGGTTTGTTGGATTGAACTGCACCGAGGTGAGTGCCGGAGCACCCTGCGCTGTCGGAATGAACTGCAATCCGCAACGCGACCAATGCAACGAGCGTCGCCTTCCAGAATCGCCGCCGCTTCAATGCGACGCCATCGAGCGCCTCTGTGCCGTCACGTGTGCGAGCGACGCAGACTGCGATGCCGCCCTGCTCGATGGTCACGTCTGCGACCTGCGCACCTACGAAGAAGCCGCAACGGGCGACGCCTACGAGGGGCTCACGGACGCGCAGCGGAGTGAGGTGCGGGGGGTCTGTGTGAATCCCAGCTGCGAGCTTTGAAGGGCTCCACGTGTCGGAGGTCGCGGCGTCATCAATGTGATATGGTTTGTATATGACTTATCGATTGGGGAAACACATCCATCTCGCCGCATCTCTCGCCACGCTGCTCATCGCCACCAGCGCGCACGCGCAGTCGACCGGTGAGCTTCGCGCGGATGCATCACGTCAACGCTCACGCATCGCACTCGACGTCGGCATCTACACGCACACGGGAGGGTTCGGCACAGACCGACCGATGACCTTCATTCTGCCCAGCCTCGATGCGAACCTCGACTTGCTTGAGGCGAGCCCCGAGGTGTCCTTCTCGCTCGATCTCGCGCTCCGCACCGTGGTTGCGTTCTTTGGTTCAGGGGCGCGCTCCACAGACGACTCGCTCTACTACCGCGCAGGCAATGGCTATGTCGGCGCACGCGTGGCGATTCGGCCGATGGAAGGCCTTCGCATGCGCGTGGGGGCGGGGCTCGTCGCACCCTTCAGCAACGCTTATCACGAGGACCCTGCGCCCTACTTCTTGATGCTCAGTCAGGTCGTGAACGGAGGGTGGAACCCTTGGCTCTCGTGGTTCGGTGCACTCCCGATCGTGTTTCGCGCGGACATCGAATACAGGCACCCGCTTGTCTTCGTCGGACTCGAAGGCGCGATGGCGTACGGGCCCGCCGTTCTCCGTGACTACGTGGGCGCCATGCTCGGCGCTCAGGGCGCCATCTGGGCAGGCGTTCGACCGATACCGCAACTTGCCATCGGCCTACGCGCGCACATCGCGATGACGGAGTGGCCCAGGATGTCGAGCGGCATGATTGCACCCGTCACCTTCGGCGCACTGACGCCTTTCGTCCGCGGAGAGTTCGGCGAGGGGTTCGTCGAATCGCGCTTCGTGATCAACGTGCTCGACAACGATTGGTGGCGCTTCGCAGGCGAGAAATCCTGGGGGCTCTACTTCCTTGGCGGCTTCAACTTCGCAGTCGCGGAGTGAGTGAAGGCCAGCGCGCCGAGCCGCTTCGTTGAGGGCATCGCGAAAGGCGCCCACCTCCTACACTTGTCCATTACTAAAAGACAGCGCACCATATTGGACATGAGCCGTGAAGTTGCCCCTTACCTCGCGCACCTCAAGGCACTGCCCTTCGTTCGGAATGCTGCGTTCAAGACGAGTCTTGTCGATGACGGAAGCCTCCGATTGGCCACACCGACGCGCGCGTATGACCTACCTGTTGAAATCAAGCGGACACACCTGAGTC
>JBILQT010000110.1:0-22066 GCA_044373065.1 Sandaracinaceae bacterium | reverse complement strand
GCAGGCTGCCCCACGCGCGCGCGCATGGAGGCCGATACGGGCCCGATGGGCGTCGATGTCTGGTCGCCCATCGACCCAGGCTGCAATGCCAGCATCGACTCCGACGGCGACGGAATCGCGGATGGACGCGAGACGGATGGCGACCTCGACGGAGACGGAACGCCCAACCTGCAGGACCTCGATTCGGATGGTGATGGCATCACCGATCAAGAAGAGCGCGGCGCGGGAACCCCATGTGCGCCGCGCAATTCCGATCGAGACGGGATCCCCGATTTCCTCGACCCCGACAGCGACAACGATGGTCTGCCCGATGCGGAGGAGCGCACGCGTGGCACCGACCCGCTGAACCCGGATACCGATGGAGATGGCGTCACCGACCTCGGTGAGGTTCGCGGCACCGATACAAACCCGCTCGACCCCACGAGCACCATTCCCGAAGAAGACTTCTTTGTGGTGCTTCCCTACCAGGGTGACCGCGTCGCGCGTCGACTCGACTTCTCGACCAACATCAACGTCGCGGACGTCTACTTCATCGTCGACACCTCGGGCTCGATGCAGGAGTCGATCGACAATGTGCAGAGTTCGCTGTCGCGCATTGTGACGATGATCAGCACGAGCGTTCGCGATGTGGAAATGGGCGTTGGCGATCAGCGCGACTTTCCCTTCGGCAACTCGATCTTCGACGGCTACGGCGTGGACGGGGACTGGGCCTACCAGCACCGCACAGACATCACAGCCACCGTTGCGGACGTTCAATCGGGGCTCGACGCGATGCGTGCAGGTGGCGGCATCGATCTGCCTGAGTCGCAGGTCGAAGCGCTCTATCAGACGGCCACAGGCGAGGGCGGGACATGGCGCTTTGGGACGCGTGAGTGGAGCCTTCCTGCACGCAGCTGTCCGGTCGTTCCGGATGAGTTCGCGCCGCGTCGCGGCTACCCGTGCTTTCGCCCCAATGCACTCCCGATCATCGTCTACGTCACGGATCAGCCCTGGCACAATGGCCCGGGCAACTCACGTCCGTATGTCGGCATCACGCCCCTTCCGCACAGCTTCGACCAGGCCGCGGAAGCACTCGATGCGATCGGTGCGCGCTTTGTTGGCGTGGCGGTCGATGGCGGGGGTCGTCCCGACCACGAGGAGCTCGCGCGACGCCTTGGTTCAGTAGGCCCCGATGGCAGGCCGCTCGTCTACAACGCCTCAGGCGGCAACGTCTCCACCGCGATCATCGAGGGCATCCGAACGCTCATCGGCAGCACGCCGCAAGACGTGAACACGCTTGCCCTGAACATCGACGGCAATCCAGGTGATGTCGACGCGACGAACTTCATCAAGGCCATCGCGCCGAATACCGGCTGCAGCGCGACAACTGGCACGTGCGGCCCGATGCCTGGCGTGACCTACGAGCGCCAAGACGCGACGACCTTCTACAGCGTCATCCCCGGCACACGCGTGAGCTTCGACGTCGACTTCTGGAATGACGTCGTGATGCCTCCACCCGAGGCGCAAATCTTCCGCGCGCGCATCCTCGTGCTGGGCAACGGCGTTGCCGAACTCGACAGCCGTCGCGTCTACATCATCGTGCCGCCCGATGGCGCGGGCGAAATCATCATCTGAACGTTCGGCGAACGCCGAAGCCATCCCGTGTGCAAGGAGCCTTGGATGCAGTCTCGCAATGCAGGTTCGTGGTTGTTTGTGGTCTCCCTCTTGGCCATCGCTGGCTGTTCCACCGGAGGCAGTCGCTCGCGTCGCGATACCGGGCCCGGTGGCGGCGCGGTCGATGTCTGGTCGCCCGTCGATCCAAGCTGCAACGCGAGCGCGGATGCCGACGGTGATGGCATCGCCGATTGGCGCGAGGGCAGCATGGACTCCGACGGCGACGGAACACCGAACGCCCAAGACACGGATTCCGATGGTGACGGCATCTCGGACGCAGAGGAGTCTGGCGGCGGGCATCCCTGCGCACCGCGCAACTCCGACTCCGACACGGTGCCTGACTTCCTCGACGCAGACAGCGACAACGATGGCCTGTCCGACTCGGACGAGCGCAACACCTACGGCACGAACCCGACGAACACGGACACCGACGGCGACGGCGTGACCGACCTCGGCGAGGCTGTTGGCACTGGCACCAATCCGCTCGATCCGGCGAGCACCATCCCCGAGGACGACTTCTTCGTGGTGCTTCCCTACCTCGGCGATCGCGTTGCGCGGCGTCTCGACTTCGGCACGAACATCAGCGTCGCCGACGTCTACTTCCTCGTCGACACAACAGGCTCGATGGGTGGCCCCATCACGAACGTGCAGACCTCGCTCACGCGCATTGCGAGCACGCTGAGCGCAAGCATTCGCTCCGTCCAAATGGGCGTCGGTGACCACCGCGACTTCCCCTTCAGCGACGGCGACATCTGGGGTGGCGGCGCATCCTACGGCGACGCCGGTGACTGGGCCTTCGACCACCGCACCGACATCACAGACAACATCTCGCAGGTCGCCGCGGGCTTGGCCGCGATGAGTGCAGGCGGTGGCAACGATGGACCGGAGTCGCAGACGGAGGCGCTCTACCAGACGGCCACAGGCGAGGGCGGTTCGTGGAACTTCGGCGGCAGCACATGGTCGCTTCCCGCGCGCACTTGCCCCTCGATTCCAGACGAGATTGGCTTGCGTCGCGGCTACCCTTGCTTCCGCCCCGGCGCGCTTCCCATCGTCGTTCTCGTGTGCGACGTGACCTGGCACAACGGGCCAGGCGGCGCCGAAGGCTACGCGGGCATCTCGCCGCTGCCGCACACGTTCGACCAGGCCGCCGAGGCACTCAACGCGATCGGTGCGCGCTACATCGGCGTGGCGGTCGATGGCGGTGGTCGTGCCGAGCACGAAGAGATGGCGCGTCGACTTGGCTCGGTCGGTCGCGACGGCATGCCGCTCGTCTACGACGCTGCTGGCGGTGAGGTCTCCGATGCGATCATCGAGGGCATCGGCGCGCTCATCGGCGGCACGCCGCAAGATGTCACGACGAACGCGCGCAACGTCGCTGGCAACCCAGATGGTGTCGACGCCGCGCGGTTCATCCAATCCATTCGTCCGCAGACAGGCTGCAACGGAACAACGGGTACCTGCGGCCCTGCGCCAGGTGATACCTACGACCGCCAGGACGACACGACCTTCTACCGCGTGATTCCTGGCACCCGCGTCACCTTCGACGTCGACTTCTACAACGACTTCGTGATGCCACCGGCGGCCGCGCAAATCTACCGCGCACGCATCATCGTCCTTGGCAATGGTGTCGCCGAACTCGACGCACGCGACGTGTACATCGTCGTTCCACCCGAGGGCGCCGGCGAGATTATCATCTGATTGCAATACGAACTCGATATGAGTTCGATATTGCTTTGATAGTGCGAGGGCGCGGCCTGAACTAGGTCGCGCTCTTGTCGTTTGGGCCCTCCTCCAGGATGCGCGGCTGGGGCGGCTGGCTCACGCGCGGGGCGTCGGGGGAGAGCTCCGGCGTCGTCGCACGGATGGGGAAGGAGACAGACACAAGCGCGCCTTTCCCCTCGGGCGTCTCCACCCAGGCGCGACCTCCATGCGCGTCCATGATGCGCTTCACGAGTGCGAGGCCGATGCCCGAGCCGCGCACATTCGAGGTCTCGCGACGCACGCGGAAGAAGCGGTCAAAGACCCGCTTGTGGTGCTCATTCGGGATGCCTGGGCCCTGGTCACGCACGCGCACGTAGAGGTGACGACGACCCCGCTGAATGGAAACCAAGATGGGTGGCGCACCGTATTTCGCGGCGTTGTCGAGCAGGTTCATGATGACGAGCAACACGCTCTGATCATCGAAGCGCACGCGGGGCAGATCCGGCTCGACCTGGATGCTCACATCGAAGCCGTCGGGCTGCCGCGCGCGGAAGGCATCGACGGCGCGCGCCACCACATCGCTCAGCTCGCCCTCGCGGAATTGATAGACCTCTTTGCCGCGCTCGATGGCGGAGAAGTCGAGGACGTTCTCGATGAGCCCGGTGAGGCGCTCGGACTCACGCAGGATGGTCTCGAGGTAGTGCTTTCGCTTGGCGTCATCACGCACGCGCTCGGTGAGCAAGAGCTCGGAGAACATGCGCACCACGGAGAGCGGCGTCTTGAGCTCGTGGCTGACGTTGGCGAGGAGCTCACTGCGCATGTGGTTGAGCCGTCGCTCTTGGACCTGCGCGTAGATCAGGAAGAGCACGCCGAGGCAGAGCACAGCGAGCGAGAGGCCGATGAGTGAGGAGGCCGTGTAGTCGCGTGCTTGCCTGCGCTGCCGAAGGACGGGGGCTGAGCGTGGCGCGACCTGAAGACGCCAGCTGTAGAAGGTCGTTGGGAAGCTGCGGCCAACGACGTAGTCGCCAGCGCCCGTGAGTGCGGGGCCGAAGATGCGCTCGTTGTCTCCGTCGACGACGTTGTAGAGGCGGTCGCCGACCTCGTTGGCGAAGAGACCTGGAAACACATCGCGCAGGAAGTAGCCCGCGTCGTGATGCAGCACGACGTAGTAGCGATGCCCCGCATGCTGAAGCGCGCGATAGGAGAAGAGATAGCTCTGGCCATCGTAGGGGTGATGCAGATGCCTGAGCTGTCCTTCGGGGGCGGAGGGGAGTGCGAGATCACGCAGCACTTCATCCTCGAAGAGCGCCAAGAAGGCGCGGCGCTCGGGCACGCTGCAGCGACACGACATCGCGCGCATCGCGGTCGTTTCATCGAGTACGAGCAGCGAGCGCACGCTTGGGGAGATGGTGGTCGCAAGCTCGGGCCAGGTACGTGCTGCCCGGCCAGGATCCTCTGGATCTACAAGGCGAAACACCGACTCATCGGTGGAGATCACGGACTGCTCAATGCGGTCGATCTTCTCGTTCACGAGCAGCAGCGTCGACTCGAAGACCGACTCTTCACTCGCCTCGGCGAAGCGCTGTGCGGCCTCGATCGAGTAGTAGCCGAGCACCACCGCAGCCACGAGCATGGCGGGGATGAGCACGAAGTAGAGAAGCCGCGAGCGGAGTTCCAAGGCCGCGCAGCGTAGCCCCCGCGAAGGGCACGGTGCTATATCGCGGGCACTGCATGAGTGAGAAGCGACGCATCCTGCTGGTTGAAGACGACCCCGCGCTCGCGCTCGGCTTGGTCGATGCGCTTGAGTTCGAGGGCTTCCAAGTTTTCCACGCGAGGACGGGCCAGGAGGGGATGCAGTACGCGCAGCGTGAGCGCCCGGATTGCGTGATTCTCGACTTGATGTTGCCGGACACGAATGGCTACCGCGTCTGCGAGACGATTCGCGCGCACTCGCCGCTCGTGCCCATCTTGATGCTCACGGCGCGCAGCCAAGAAGCCGACAAGATTCGCGGGCTCGATGCGGGCGCCGATGACTATGTGACTAAGCCTTTCTCGGTCGGCGAACTCATCGCGCGCATCCGCGCCATCTTTCGTCGTGCGGAGCGTGCGCCGCGTGTGGAAGAGAGCTTCACGATTGGCGATGCGCTCATCGACCCGGCCTCACAAACCCTCAAGCGCGGCCGCGACAAAGAGGTGCTGAGCTTCTACGAGGCGCAGGTGCTGAAGTACCTCTTCGAGCGCGCGGGGACGGTGGTGAGTCGCGATGAATTGCTCGAGCGCGTCTGGGGTGTGGAGGGCGGCCCTTCGAATCGCTCCGTCGACAACTTCATCGTGAAGCTGCGCAAGAAGATCGAGGCGCAACCCGAGAAGCCGACGCACATCCTTACGGTCTACGGCCTCGGCTACAAGTTGGTCTTGTGACGCGCACGCTGCGCTTTCATGCGGGCACCTTGGAGCTCCTTGGGGTTGCCGAGAGTGAGGGTGCGTGGCTGCCCGCGGGATGGCGCTTTGACACGCGAACGAACTCGTTCCGTGCGCAGGCTTCGTCGTATCCAGAGTTCATCCTCGCGGCCAAAGAGCGTGCCTTCGAGGTGACGGATGAGGCGCGTCGCTACGTGACGCTGGAGACGGGGGCGCTTGTGAAGCGTGAGCCGCGTCCCTTCCAGCAAGAGGCGCTCACGGCGTGGAAGAAGAACAAGGGGCGCGGCGTGGTCGTGCTGCCCACGGGTGCGGGCAAGACGCAGCTTGCGATGATGGCGATCGAGGACCGTCGTCGCTCGACGCTCATCGTGGTGCCCACGCTTGAGTTGGTGCGCCAGTGGTATGACCTCTTGGGCGCGACGTTCGGTGTGCCGATTGGCATCGTCGGAGGCGGGGAGCATGAGGTTCGCCCGCTCACCGTCACGACCTACGACTCGGCGTACATCCACCTTGAGCACCTCGGTGACAGGTTCGGCTTCATCGTCTTTGATGAGTGCCATCACCTTCCCTCCGCGACCTACTCGCTTGCGGCGCGCCATGCGATAGCGCCTTTTCGCTTGGGCCTCACGGCCACGCCTGAGCGTCTCGATGGGCGCGAGAACCTGCTCGATGATCTCATCGGCCCGATGGTCTACAGGCGCGACATCGTCGAGCTCGCAGGCGACTACCTTGCGGAGTACGAGACGATTCACGTCTCCGTTGCGCTCTCCGAAGAGGAGCGCCGTGAGTACGAGGCCGAGCGCGCGATCTATCGCAGCTTCATCACGCGCAATCAGATCCGCATGTCGGACCCAAAGGGCTGGGGGCAATTCATCATGCTCTCCTCGCGCAGTGCCGAGGGAAGACGCGCGATGGGCGCGTACCGACGTCAGCGTGAGCTCGCATTCTCTGCGCCCGCGAAGCTCGACTACGTGGCGCGCTTGCTCTTCGAGCATCGCAATGATCGCGCGCTGCTCTTCACCCAGGACAACGCGACTTGCTACGCGCTCTCGAAGCGCTTCTTGATCCCCGCGATCACGCATCAGACGAAGGTCAAAGAGCGCAGTGCGATCCTCAAGGGCATTGCGGATGGGACGTACAACGCCGTCGTCACCTCGAAGGTGCTCAACGAGGGCGTGGATGTGCCCGATGCGAATGTCGCCATCGTCGTCTCAGGCAGCGGCTCGGTGCGTGAGCACGTGCAGCGCTTAGGTCGCATTTTGCGCAAGAAAGACGGCAAATTCGCGTTGCTCTACGAGATCGTGACGGAGGCAACGAGTGAGTCCTATACGAGCGAGCGTCGTCGCGAACACAGCGCGTATCGCTGAGAAGGAGTCGCGATGCTGAGTGTCGATCTGGTTCAGGCGCGCCGTCAGAAAGACCGCCTTCACGTCACGCCTTTGGGCGAGCGAACGGAGCGCGCGAGAGAGATTGCGGATGCGCTTGTTTCGATCACCGAGGCCTTTGCCGATGCACGTCGCGATGAGCTCGAAGCGGCATGGAAGAGCGTCGAAGTGTCGGCGCGCGAGGAGAAGCTGCGCGATGGTTTGATTCAGCTCCTTGAGGGCGAGCTGGAGTTCGAGACCAAGCTCGCCGAAGACCCGGTGGCGTTGCGCGCGCTTGTCTTTCAGCGCGCGGCCTTGCGAAGGCGCGAGTCCGATGCGCCGCTCTCGCGTGATGCGCTGCTCGACGAGATTGGGAAGGAGAAGGGTGTCGACGCGAGCGCGCTCGAAGAGGGGCTCTATGCAGACCTGCGTGGCGCCGAGCGATTGAAGACGACGCGCATCCCAGGCGGTGCAAATGCGATCGTGAATCGCTTTGATCTCGCGCAAGCGCAGGCTGTTTTGCTGCGCGCGACCAAGCTCATCGTGGAGCTCGATGCGGCCCAACCCCAAGCGCTTCGTCAGCTCTTGCGGCAGCTGAAATTTCATCGCCTCCTCTTCGCGTTCGAGCCCGATGGACGCATCAGTGTGGATGGGCCGTCTGCGCTTTTTGAGTCGACAACGAAGTACGGGATGGCGCTGGCGAATGCGCTCCCGCATGTGCTCGCGTGTCGGCCGATGCAGATCGAAGTCGATGTGCGCTGGGGCAAGGAGCGGCTGCCGCTTCGGTACGTGATCGATCGCAGCAATCCCCTCCTTCGCGATGCGGAGAAGGCGGGCGCCGAGCAGCCGAGCGATGAGGTGCAGACGCTTCTCGAGAAGCTCCGCGAGAAGGCTGAGGGCTTCGAGGTGACGCTCGCCGATCGCGTGCTCGATATCCCAGGCGCGGGCGTGATCGTCCCCGATCTTGTGCTCAAGCATCGCAAGAGTCGTCGCGAGGTGTTCATCGAGGTGCTTGGATTCTGGAGCCGCGATGCGGTCTGGAAGCGCATCGAGCTTGCGCAACGCGGGCTCAAATCGCCGATCGTGTTCTGTGCGGGGCAGCGCCTGCGCGTCTCGGAGGCGGCGCTCGATGAGTCCACGCATGCCTCGCTCTATGTCTACAAAGGCGTCATCTCGGCGAGCCAGGTGATGGAGCGTGTGGAGCGACTGATCGGCTAAGGGAGTTGCGTTGGTGCCGCCATGCGGAGGCTGCCTTTGCTAGCATCATGCAATGCGCTTCCCCCTGAGAGCTCCTGTTCTCTTCGCTTGTCTGCTTGTGCTGTCGTCGCTCGTCGCCTGCCGACGCGACCAGATGATTCCGCCGGATGCGAACAGCGACGCGCGCTCGTTCTCCGATGCAGGCTTCTTCTGTCAGCGCCCCGATACAGTGGATTGCCTGGCGAACGATGTCTTTGCGCGCTGCATCCCCGACGGCGAGTTCCTTCAGCCCGAGTATGTGGATTGCCGCGCGATGGGCCTCATCTGTCGCCCGATGGGATGCGGCGTTTGCAATCCTGGGACGCGTCAATGCATCGACGACAGGCCCTCGATCTGCAACCCCGAGGGCACGGCCTGGGTGCCCGATGCGGTGTGTGATCTTGCGGGCGGCGAGGTCTGTCGCAGCGGACGATGCGCGAATCTTTGCGACCTGGCGGCGGCGGATCGCAGCTACGTGGGTTGCGAGTTTTTCGCGGTCGATTTGGACAACGCAGCCATCGGTGCAGGACGGGATGCATCCGCGCAGCAGTACGCCGTGGTGGTCTCGAATCCCGGTTTCTATCCGGCGGAAGTGACGGTCGAGATCGACACCGCAGCCGCGGGTGAGACGGCGGTGCCGAGGCGCATTCAGCGAGTGACCGTGCCCGGCGGTGACCTTGAGATTTTGCGCCTTCCAAGGCGTGAGGTGGACGGTTCTTCCTCGCTGGCCATCTGCACAAGTCAGCCTGACGATGTCTGTGCGCCGAACGAATCGTGTTGGTGCACCGGCGGCGTTCGACCCGGTGGCACAGCGACGGATTGTCGATGCCGCACCTCGCCCATGGGCTCCGGGTTGAACGACGGAACGCACTCGGCGCTCACCTCGAACGCCTATCGCATTACCTCAAACGTTCCGGTCATCGCGTACCAGTTCAACCCGCTCGACAACGTGGGCGTGTTCTCGAATGACGCCTCGCTTCTGCTGCCGACAAGCGCAACGGGCCGCACCTACACAGTCGTGAGCTGGCCGCAGACGATCGCAAACTCGGACAACCCTGCAGAGGATTTCGATACGTCTGTGACCGATGAGGACCTGCGCGCCTTCTTGACTGTCGTGGGCGGCACCTCCGGGACGATGCTCCACGTGGCGTTGGGCGATGGTGCAGAGCGCGTCGTTGGGCTTGAGCCAGGCACGTTCTACGGACCGGGCGATGAGTTCGACGTGCCGCTCGGGCCCTTCGAGGTGCTCAACCTGGAGACGCAGGCGTTCAACGGCGACTTCACGGGCACGCTGCTCACCGCAACGGAGAACGTCAGTGTCTTCACGGGAGGCGAGGCCTCCGACGCGCCGCGCTTTGAAGATTTGTCGAACCGCCGATGCTGCGCCGACCACTTGGAAGAGCAGCTCTTTCCGGACTCGACCCTCGGGCGTCGCTTCTTCATCGGTCGCACACCGGCGCGTTCTTCGGCGCTCAACCGCGCCTTCATCACGACGGATAGCGTGGGCGAATTCAATGAGCCTGAGTACGTGCGCGTGGTCGCGAGTGCGCGAGGCATCACGCAGATCGATACAACGCTTCCACCGCCCAATGCGTTCTTTGAGCTTGAGCAACACCAGAGCGTTCTCATCGCGGCAGACCGCGATTTTGAGATGAACGCATCGCAGCCGGTGGCTGTGCTTCAGGTGCTCGCAAGCCAAGAGGCGACGGGGATTCAGAACGTCTATCCGGGGGGCGACCCGTCGATCATCGCCGTCCCGCCTGTGGAGCAATACCGCTCCGAGTATGTCTTTCTGACGCCGCTCTACTACGCGTTCGACTTCGTCACGATCGTGGCCGCAGCAGACACGTTGATCCTCCTCGACGAGGAGCCGCTCGACCCTGCGCGCTGCAGCTCCGCGCCTGCAGATGGCATCGTGCGGATGCCAGGCGAGGCGCCTCCAGCGTGGCTTGTTTATCGCTGTCAGCTCTCGTTCCCCGACGTCATCGGCCTGCCGAATGTGCGCATCGAGGCGGGGGATCAGGATGACGGCTACCACACGCTCCGCGCGACCGATCGCGTGAGCATTGTCGTCTCCGGCTTTGATCGCTTCGTGAGCTACGCCTATGCAGGCGGGCTGAATCTTGATCCGATCGAGTGATGGTCTTCGAAACGCGTCCCCTTTGACCCGGTGTGAACCATGCGAGACCTTCGTGCCTACCTGCTAGCTCTGTTCGTGACGCTCCTCGCGCTCGGAGGTCTCAGCACATTCATCGCCGGCGACGCGGAAGCCCAAGGCACCGGAGGCAGCTTCGGCGGCGGTGATTGGGGAAGCGGCGGAGGCGGTGGCGGCGGTGGTGGAGGCGGCGGCGGCTCCGATTGGGGCGGCGGCGGTGGCGGTGGCTACAGCACAGGCGGCGGCTACGGCGGTGGCTATGGCGGCGGCACGGGCTACTCCGGCGGCGGTGGCGGCGGTGGGATCAACTGCGGAGGCATCTGCTGCCTCGGGATCATCATCGGGATCATCCTCGTCTTTGTGGTCATATCGAATCGTCGTCGCGGTGGCGGAGGCGGGCCTCCGATGGCTGGCGGCGGCGTGGGCGGGTTCCCAGGCGGCGGTGGCAACATGGGCGGTGGCGGTCACTACGCGGGCCCCAACGCGATGTACGTGACGGCCCTCTCGATCGGCCTCGACTGGCGCGCACGCAAGCAGCTCCAAGATCAACTCAAGCGGCTCGCCGAGACGGGCGATACGCGTTCACCCGCAGGCCTCGCGCACCTCTTGAGCGAGACGGTGCTCGCGCTTCGTCGCAACGAGATCTCGTGGCTCTATGCGAACTACCGAGACGAAGGCGGCCTCGCGCCGCAGAACGCGCAGCCGACCTTTGCCCGCATCGCACAGGACTTCCGCGCGCGCTTCCAGAGCGAGGTCGTGCGTGGCGCTGCAGGGCAGATGCAGGCGCAGGATGCGCCCGCGATGCGTGCGCGAAGTGAGGAGGGTGAGGGCACGGTGGTGGTGACCATCGTCCTTGCGACGCGACGCCCGATGCAGGGCATGCATCTCTCGGATGCAACGCAGATTCGAGCGGCGCTGAGCGACCGAGGAACAGTCCAAGGCCCGCAGCTTGTTGCGCTTGAGGTCATCTGGTCGCCTGCGGCCGAGAATGATCGCATGAGCACGGCCGAGCTCGAAGCCGTGTATCCAGACCTCAAGCTCATCGACCCGAACAGCATCGCCGGACGCATCTTCTGTGCGTACTGCAACGGCCCCTTCGCTGCCGAGTTGATCAACTGTCCGCATTGCGGCGCGCCCGCCGAAAATAGCCGCAATCGAAAGAGCCCCAAGGGCTGAGAAGAGACAATGAAGCGCAAGAACGCATCCATGAACCGCGCGCGAAACGCGACGCTTCCCCTGCTTGGCCTTGCTGCATTCGGAGCCACAACGGGCGCCGCGGGCTGCGGTGGTGGCGGCTTTCAGATGGAGCCTCGCTACGTCGCGCTTCACAACACGATGACGGCGATGGGCTTTGCGCAAACGGGAGGGCTGCAAGAGGGCACGCTCTCCGAGGGCGCAGAGACGGTCACACCGCTTCGTGTCGGTGCGGGTGAGTGCGTCACGGTCGTTGCGTTGGCCGAGAGCGGCGTGCGCAATGTCGACCTCGTTGTGCGCGACGAATCCGGACGCGAGATGGCGCGCGATCAGACGACGGATGCGCAAGCCGCAGCGCGTTTCTGTGCGCCCTATCCAGGCAACTACGTGGCGGCCGTGCGGATGGTCAGCGGCGGCGGGCACTTCCTCGTCACCTCGTGGTCAGGCGGCACGAGCGGCGGTGGCAGCGGATACGGCGGCGGCGGTGGATACGGCGGTGGGGGTGGCGGCGGTGGCGGATACGGCGGTGGTGGTGGCGGTGATGAACGCCCACCCGTGGCGGCGCCTCCGCATGGCGGCCCAGGCACCTGTGATGCGCCCTTCGAACTCGCGGCCGGTGTGAGCCGTCGTGGCGACACATCCACGGGCGACTCCGCCACTGTGGGCTCGTGCATCGGCGGAGGCATCGCGCCCGAGCACATCTACTCGCTCGTGCTCACCGAACGATCCCTGGTGACGGCCTCGATCGACTCCACCTTCGACGGGACCATCTACGTGCTCGGCGCATGCGGCGAGGCCCGTTCGGAGCTCGCGTGCAACGACGATGCGCCCTCGACCGCGCACTCCGAAGTGAGCGTTGCGCTCGACCCAGGCACCTACTTTCTCGTCGTCGATGGATTTGGAAACGCCTCGGGTGAGTACGAGGTGCGCTACGCCACGACGCCGCTGCGTACGCCAGGTGAAGTGTGTCGTGGCGCAACCGCGCTTGTGCCCGGGCAAGACATCTCGGGGACGACAACGGGCGAGGCTGGCAACTTCCAAGGTGGCTGCGCAGGGCAGGGCGCCGACCGCGTCTACGCACTCGATGTCACGCAGCCCTCACGCGCACGCGTGCGCATGCAGAGCACGCACGACGGTGTCCTCTACATGCGCTCGGCCTGTGCCGACCCTGCGACCGAGCTTGCGTGCAACGACGACTACCAAGACACACGGCACTCGCTCCTCACGGCGAACCTCGCGCCCGGACGCTACTTCGTCTTCGCCGATGGTTTCTCCGAGATGGGCGGCCCCGCTGCGGCAGGTGATTTCTCACTCGGTGTTGAGCTTGCACCCGCATCGGGCAGCGGCGCTGCAGGCGACTCGTGTGCGACGGCATTGCCGTACACGGCGGGCCAGCCGATCACGGTCGACACATTCCGTTTCGCCGATGACGGCGCGGGCACGTGTGGTGGTCAGGGTGCGCCCGACGTGACCTACCGCATCGACCTCACCTCGCGCACACGCGTCCGCGCGACGTTCCCGCCCGGGGGTGAGTTCCAGCCCATCGTCTACATCCAGTCGACCTGCGGCGCGGCCGCAAGCGAGGTCGCCTGCACGAGCGCGGAGGGCACGCCGCTCGACCAAACGCTGCAGCCAGGCACGTACTTCATCACCGTCGATGGCGCGGGCGCGAATGCGTTCGGTGCCGCAAGCGTGACGCTTCAGATGGACGACCTCGGTGCACTTGAGACGGCCTGTCGCAGCGCACCGCTGCTTCGCCCGGGCACGCAGGTCAGCGCGAACACGTCGACCTCGACCGACCGCTTCCAAGCGACGTGTGCAGCCGGTGCGCGCAGCCCCGATCAAATCTATCGGCTCGTCGTGCGTCGTCGCTCGATGGTCCGCATCGCAAGCGAGCAAGCAGACTTCGACGGTGCGCTCTACCTGCGTCGCGACTGCATGGACGCGGTGACCGAGCTCGGTTGCAACGACGACGCGGGCGACAACCGCCACTCGATCATCGAGACCGTGCTTGAGCCGGGCACCTACTTCGTCTTCGTCGACGGCTTCGCAGAGGCGAACCAAGGCGCGTACACGCTCGACGTCGACGTCACGACCCCGTGAACACGAGGGGTTGGCCAACGCGGATCGAGACTGCAGAGAGTGGCGCGTGAGCCTCCCCGACACTGTCCTTCGCAAGCTTGAGCTGCTCCCTGTGCAGCCCGGCGTCTATGTCTTCTATGACAAGCGCGGCGGCGTGCTCTACGTCGGCAAGGCGCGCTCGTTGCGCTCGCGTGTGCGCTCGTACTTTCAAGAATCGTCGAGCGATACGCGCAACTTCATCACGCGCCTTCCGAGCGAGATGGGCGACATGGAGACCTTCGTCGTTGCGAACGAGAAGGAAGCCGCGCTGCTCGAGAACGCGCTCATCAAGGAGAAGCAGCCTCGCTACAACGTGAAGCTGCGCGACAACAAAGAGTTCCTCTCTGTGCGTCTCGATGTGCGCGATGCCTGGCCAAAACTGACCGTGGTCAGAAAGCCGAGGCAAGATGGGGCGCAGTATTTCGGGCCCTACGACTCAGCGAGTGCCGCGCGCAAAACGCTGCGCTTGGTGAACCGGCATTTCCAGCTGCGCACCTGTCGCGATGCAGACTTCGCGCGTCGCATTCGTCCGTGCTTGCAGCATCAGATCAAGCGCTGCCCTGCACCCTGCGTGTACGAGGTCGATAGGGATGCGTACCTCGCGCAAGCGAGGCTCGTCGGGCTCTTTCTCGATGGGCGCCAAGAGGAGCTCACCGACGATCTGACGGTGCGCATGCGTGAGGCGGCGGCCGCGCACTCGTTTGAACAAGCCGCGGTCTATCGCGATCAGCTTCGTGCGATCGAGCGCACGCAGGTCGATCAGCGCATCGCTGTCGCCAAGGATGTCGACCAAGACGTGATGGGCCTCTTCACGCAGGGAGACCGCGCCGAGCTTGCGATGATCATCGTGCGCAACGGCCGCATGACGAATGTGCGCACCTTCTCTGTGCCGGCGCATCTGCCGGATGAAGAGCTCGTTGCGGCCTTCCTCACGGCCTTCTACGCGCAGGGAAATCCCATCCCCGATGAGCTGCTCTTGCCGCTCGAAGTCGAGGCGATGGAGGGCTTGGAGGAGGCGCTCACGGAGCAACGTGGACGCAAGGTGATCGTCTTTGTGCCGCAGCGTGGTGCGAAGAAAGACCTCGTGCGGATGGCGTATGAGAACGCAGAGCACGCCTTCCGCGAGAAGGAGCGCGAGAAGGAAGATGTCGATGTGCGGCTGCGCGAGGTGATGACGAAGCTGCGCTTGCCGAGGCCTCCGCGTCGCATCGAGTGCGTCGACATCTCGCACCTCGGCGGCAACGACACGGTTGCCGTCTTCACCGCGATGCTCGACGGCCAGCTCGACCGCGCGCGTTATCGCAGCTTCCACGTGCGCAACGTGAGCGGTGGCGATGACTACGGCGCAATGCGCGAGGTGATCACGCGCAGGCTCTCACGCACGGGTGATGCCTGGACGTTGCCGGACTTGCTCGTCGTCGACGGTGGTCGCGGCCAGCTCGGTGTGGCCGTCAGCGTCGTCGAAGAGCTCCTGCAGACCCTGCCCGAGGTCGACCGCGAGGCGCTGCGCGCACTGCCCATCGTGGGCCTCGCGAAAGAGAAAGAGCTCAACTCGGGCAAGCAGGTGACCGAGCGCGTCTTCTTGCCTGGGCAGCGCAATCCCATCTCGCTGCGTGAGCGATCGGCGACGCGACATTTCCTGACGCAGGTGCGTGATGAGGCGCATCGCGCATCCAACGCATTGCGCGAGAAGGTCGGCAAACGAAGGCGTTTGCGCAGCGGCATCGATGATGTGCCGGGCGTGGGGAAGAAGACGCGCGTCGCGCTCTTGAAGAACCTCGGCTCACTGAAAGCCATCGTCGCAGCGACTGAAGAGGCGCTCATGCAGGCGGGTGCGAGTGCCTCGCAGGCCAAGGCGATTCGTCTTCACTTTGCTGAAGCGGCAGAGCCCGCGTCGAACGAGCAGGAAGCCACGACGGTGAGCGAGGCGGAGGAATCCGAGGACGAGCTCGCGATGCTTGAGGCGCTCTCACTCGATGACGACACGGGCATCGAGATGGATGCGCTCGATGCTGAGGATGCAACGCCTCCCGCGTGATTCGGAATCTCGTCCGGCGATTTCAAAATCTCGGCGGGTGATTCGGAATCTCGTCCGGCGTTTTCAAAATCTCAATTGGGGTTTCGGAATCTCGTCCGGCGTTTTCAAAATCTCAATTGGGGTTTCGGAATCCCAGTTGGAGATTTCAAAATCAGGTTTGGAGATTCGGAATCTCACCGAGAGATTTGAAAATCTTATTTTGGGGTCTTGGAGACCCGCGGAGGAGATTTTCCTCGGCCCTTTGGGGGCGCGGAACCAGCCATCTGGCTTCCGCCGCGCCGAGCTCGCTCATCCCTCGATGGAAGCGCTTTCCGGGCTCTCTTTGGGCTCGCCAGCTCGCGTTTTTTGCGAGCCAAACGAGCCGCCAACTCAGGTGAGCTGGAGCGCGGGCGCTTGGATGGTCACGGCAGTGTCGTGCCCCACCGTGACGCGCGTGACCACCATGCGGGTGAGATCCCGTCGGTCGACGATGGCTTCGAACGTCGCGTTCCGGACGAGGGCGGAGAGGCCGAGCTCATCGACGAGCACCACAACGTCCACGGATCGCGTTTCTTGTTCAGTCTGAAGCGACACGGTGAGCGGCAGCCGAAACACCCGCTCGCCGCGCGACTCCACCGGCACGCCTCGCCCGGCCCAGCCCACTACGCCACGGGCGCGGATGCCAGTTTGGAGGAGACGCTCCAGTTTTGGAGAGCGAGCCAGGACCAGGGCAACGACAAGCGAGGTGCACAGAAATGCGAGCGCGATGATAGCCATTCGCGCGAATTCCTGGCGCGCGCGGCCATCCACGGTTACTCGCGTTTCTTTCAGCCGAGCCCTCTTGGAACATGAGCCGACTTGGCGAATCGGTACCCGTGTGGGCCTGCTTTGCTAGCATTGGGTTGGGCGATGCGAATAATCGAACGCGAGTAGGTGAGGTTGAGTTCCAGGGACAAGGTTCGGCGGATGTCGACAGGGTCGAAACAGAAACGTCGGCTGCCCTCGCAGCGTCGGTCGCAGGAGGTTGTCCTCGCGATACGCACGGCTGCGGCACGCGTTCTCGCGTCCGAGGGCTACGAACGTGCGACCACCAATCGCATCGCCGTCGAGGCCGGTGTCGGCATTGGCACGCTCTATCAGTACTTTGAAGACAAGGACGATGTCTTCCGGAGCCTGGCCCAAGACCTAGCCCAGAAGGCCCAGGAGGCCGTCGTCACAGCGTTTCGTGCGTCGGGCCCCGATGCACTGCGCGACATGGAGCCCGTTGCGACCGAGTTCCTGGGAAAGCACGGGCGTGTCCTCCGGGCGCTTGGGCAGGTGCCTCAGGTGAGGCTGCGCGAGCGCTTCATCGAGCCGGCCGCCGCCGTCGTCGCCCCCGTTCTCTTGGAGGCGGCCGGGCTCCCGAGCTGGCTCATCGAACCCGTTCATATTCGCCTCGTCGTCTCCGTCGCGTACCCCGTCGTGGTGAGCGTTCCCGGGGACGGCGTGATGGAGACGACGGCAGCCATGCTCCATGGGTTCGTTGGGCGTCTCGTCGCGCAAACACCTGGGCAGAAGCACGGCGGCTAGAGCCTGATTCAACCTGAGTTCGAACCTGAGTTTCGAACCTGAGTTCGAACCTGAGGTCGAACCTGAGGTCGCATCTGCGCTGACGCGGCAAAAAGCCACAATTCCATCGCGTTTTGCTCTGAAGCAACCGGAGTAGAAGCGAGGCGGGGGGGCTCGCATGGTTCGCTCGCGCTGCTGTCGTCGCGCAGGAGAGAGCTGAGATGAGCGCGAAGATTCTTGGAATCGATCTCGGGACGACCAACTCGGTCGTTGCTGTGGCGAATGAGAAGGAGGCGCGCGTCCTTTCGACCCCGGAGGGACGATGCCTCATCCCCTCCGTCGTCTCGTTTCACCCGGATGGCTCCATCCTCGTCGGACACCAAGCGCGCGAGCGTCGGCTGGTTGATGCGAAGAACACGATCTACTCGACCAAGCGCCTGATTGGGCGTCCGTACACGAGTGTCGAAGTCCAGAAAGCGAAGGCGCGATATGCCTTCATGCTTGAGCCAACGCGCGCTGGCGGCGTTCAGGTTCGGGCGCGCAAGGGGGCGTTCGCGCTGCCCGAGATCAGCGCCATCGTGCTGAGGCATCTGAGGCGCCTGGCAGAGCAATCGCTCGGCGAGTCATGCCGTCGCGCTGTCGTCACCGTGCCGGCCAACTTCAACGTGCTGCAACGCTCGGCCACAAACGCCGCGTGCAAGGTGGCGGGCCTGGATGTCCTTCGCATTCTGAACGAGCCGACCGCCGCCACGCTGGCCTATGGGCTCTCGCGCGACACCGCGGAAACCGTGGCTGTCTACGATCTCGGCGGAGGCACCTTTGACCTCACGATTCTCGACCTCCGCAAGGATGTCTTCGAGGTGATCGCGACGGCGGGTGACACCTTCCTCGGCGGCGACGACCTCGACCTGCTCATCGCAGAGAAGATGCGCGAGGCATGTCTGCGTGAGCATGGCTTTGACGCCTTTACGGACTTGCAGACCTTTGAGCGCATGCGCGCCGCGGCCGAGTGGGCGAAGTGTCAGCTCTCCCAAGTCCTCGTGGCGGACGTCACCTTGGAGGACCTCTTCCAGGGCGCTGGAGGGCGCTCGATCAACTTTACGTTCACCATCACGCGGGCCGAGTTCGAAGCGCTGATTCGACCAATCCTCGGACGCACTTTTGACGTCGTGAATGATGCGCTGCGCACGGCGGGGCGTGAGCCACGCGCGGTGGATGCCGTGGTGCTTGCGGGTGGCTCGTCACGCGTTCCGCTTGTGCGCGCGATGGTCGAATCGTTCTTTGAACGGCCAGCGTGCGCTGGGATCGACCCGGAGCTTGTGATCGCGCAAGGCGCCGCAATTCATGGCTATGCGATCGCCCCTGTGGCCCCGTCATCGAAGACCACGCTTGGCCGGATCACACTGCGTGAGCGTCAGCCTCGTTTCGCGGAGCCCCTTCCACGACAGCCCGCGTTCGCTCCGGATTGGGGAGTCGACAAGATGGCGCGTGCAGTGGAGCTCGCCTCGGTTCCGCCCGTGTCGAGCCAGCCGACCGCGTTGAGCGTGGTCTCCGCAAGCATCCCGTCGCTGCCGACATTCGTTGTCCGCGGACGCGCTGTCTCCTCCGCCTCGCTCCGCCCTCCGCCCGTCCCCGCAGAGGCCTCTGAGGTGGTTCTCGACGACGCCGCGGAGAGCACATCGTCGAATGCGTGGTTTGAGGTCGCGCCAGCAATGCAGCCTGTGAGTGGCTTCATCGTGCGGCAGCCTGCGATTCAGACAGAGGGACGGCCTGCGCCCTTGTTGCTCGATGTCGCACCGCACTCGCTCGGCGTGGAGACCGCGGGCGGCTACTGCAAAGAGATCGTTCCGCGCAACGCGCCAATCCCCACCGAGATGACGCGGACGTTCGCGACGGCGAGCGACCAGCAAAGCGAAGTGTCGCTACGCGTGTGTCAGGGCGGAGCCCATCGCTTCGCAGAGAACGAAGCACTGGGTGAGCTCACGATTGGTCCACTTCGGCAGGCCAGCCGCGGCGAAGTGCAGATCGAAGTCACGTTCATCATCAACCAGGATGGAACCCTCGATGTGAAGGCCGTCGACACCGACTCGGGCCGCAAGCAGGGGATACGCATCGACCTCATGGGAGGTATTGCGGAGGCCGAGGTCGTCGCGATGCGTGCACGACAGGAAGCCCTCCTCGAAGCGCTCGAAGCCTCGTAGCGCGCGCTACGCCGTGACGCCCTTGGTCGCATCGGCCGATGGGAGGTGAGGCCCTCAAAGGGCCGAGGAGGGGCGCGCAGCCCCTCTTGCATCCGCAACGCGCACGTCCTTCGCGATGCCGAGTGCCTTGAGCACGCGAATCATCTGGTAGCCGAGGTCGATCTCAAGCCGCCCAATCCCCATGCGCGCCGACCACGGGAACTGGTGATGGTTGTTGTGAAAGCCCTCGCCAAAGCTCAGCGCGCCGAGCACGCGCTGGTTGTAGCCCTGCTCCGCGTGACCCGGCCGCGGGTACGTCACGTAGCCGCGCGTGTGCACGAGGTAGTTGCTCGCCCAGAAGAGATTTTGCGTGAGCGCCCAAGGCAGAAGGCCGCCCCACCAGACGGCATCCCAGCCGCCCACGAGCGAGAGAAAAGCCCAGCCTGGGATGGGCGCGAGCAGGTAGGTGCGATCGAGAAAGCGCATCCAACCATCCGACTTCGGGAGGGGATGGTGATCCGGAACAGGCGGGCCGGTGTAGACACAAAAAACCATTTGTAAATATGAGCGAAATGGGTCGAGCCGGTAGCCAAAGATGGAAGGGCAGGTCGCGCGGTCCTGGTGGTAGTCGCGCTCGCGGTGCATGCGGATGAAGGATGAAGGCCCGCCCATCCCTGCGAGACAGCAGATGTAGACAACGCATGCGCGAAACCAGGCGGGCATCTGAAACGCGCCGTGGATGATCCCGCGATGCATGCCGACCGAGACGCCGATGCAGCTCACAACAAAGACGCTGAGCGAGAGCCACGCAAGGCTTGTGACTCGGAAGGTGGGCGCCGCGATGAAGCTGCCGATCACGATGCCGTGGAGCAGGAGCCAGCGTGTGATCTTCCAAGCCGAAGGCTGAACGTTCTCCCACGGCGTGGATTGTTCGTGCGTGGCGTCAGGGTTCGGCATGGAGGCGCACCGTAGCGGTCTTCTGCGTTGCCTCGTAGCCTCGTGTGCATGTCCGACTCGACACCGGGCCCCTCGCGCTCCTGGGCGGGGCTTGCATCGCAAGGCATGCGGCCTCTTACGGAAGCAGAGCGTAAGCACCTCGCGTTGCGCATTCGCGTCTTGCGCAATCGGGTGCTGCCCCTCTTGATCGTCCCGCTCGTCTCGCTTGCGCTCGGTGTGCTCATGCTCACGACGGTTCCCGAGCCGATGAACCTCGTCGTGGGTTGTTTCGGCATGGGTCTGCTTGTCCCCGCGGCCTCGGTGCTCGCGGCGCGCGATGCGTGGAGGCGAT
Organism: Sandaracinaceae bacterium; assembly: GCA_044373065.1. Lineage (GTDB taxonomy): Bacteria > Myxococcota_A > Polyangia > Polyangiales > Sandaracinaceae > JAFLCL01. The sequence continues at coordinate 1,188 of JBILQT010000110.1, read as the reverse complement.
GGTCGAAGCTCAAGCGGGATCTGTCGCGCGCTGAGGTCGAGGTCTTCGAGGGGCCGCTCGCAGTCGCCGTCGTTCCCGATGATGTGCTCGCGGGCCTGCTGAATGAACAGGCATTTGGCGATGCGCCCGATCAAGTGCAGCAGGTGGAGTTGCTTGCATCGTCGGGCTTTGTGCACGCGATCAATGGCGCGCCGCGGAGTGATTTCCTCCTTCCCGATGTGCTTGAGGTGGCACGTGCACGTCCCCCAAGGCCATTCCCCGAAGGCACCACCAAAGGCACGCGTGTCATGGCGCTCACGCCCGAGGAGCGCGACGAGGTGCGAGCACGTGCGACGCAGATGTGGCGCACGCCCGGCACCATTTTCGCGCTCGTTGCCTACTTTGGTCTGGGCGCTGTGATGTGGTCCCGCGGTGGCGCGGCATGGTGGACAGAGCACGGGACACGCTTCGCCATCCTTGGCGTATTCGCGCTCTACGGTGTCTTTCAGATGGTGCGTCGCGTGCGCACCGCGGTGCTCCTCGGGCGTGATGCCGAGGCAGGCGATGCGCTTGAGGTGATCGAGCAGGATGAACGGGGCGAGCTGCATCGCATCGTGCTCTTGCCGCATGCCGACATCATCTGGAGCGTGGATGATCAGCCGGGTGAATGGCGCAGCAAGCGGCTCTGAGGGGAGGGCGCGGGCTCAGTCAAGGAATGGCGGGTAGCGCCCCGTCACCAGCCAGTAGGCGAGGCCGCAGGCGCAGGCGACGAGGATCATGATGATGAGCGCGCCCATTCCAAGATTCGGCATGCAGACGAGTGTACCGGCTCGCTCGCTCGGGAACGCGTGATCGTTGCGAAATGTTTATTGCGTGCGATTCGATTGTGCACAATCAAATTGTGGGCAATGCTCTTGCAACCCCAAGCGCTCGCGATGCGAGCAGGAGCTTCTATGACCACGCCCGTTGGACCAAACCCCGTTCTCTACACCGCCCACGCCACCGCGTTTGGAGGACGCGAAGGTCGCGTCGCCTCCGATGACGGCCTTCTCGATGTGAACGTCGTGCCGCCCAAGGGCCTCGGCGGAAAAGGCGGAGCGACGAACCCCGAGCAGCTCTTCGCCGCGGGCTATTCGGCTTGTTTTGGAAGCGCGCTGGCGCATGTCGCACGCGCGCAAAAGATCACGACGGGGCCTGTGCAGATCACCG
>JBILQT010000423.1:0-5122 GCA_044373065.1 Sandaracinaceae bacterium | reverse complement strand
GAGGCGGTCTTTGCGCCCTGGCTTGTCGGCGCGAACACGATGGAGACCACGCAGCTCTCGGCCTCAGCGAGCACCATGCCCGTGCAGGCATCGCTCATGATCGCGAACTCACCCATGTCTGCGCCGCTCAACGCGAGCGCGAGTGCACCCGTCGAGGCCATGCCGCCATTGGAGATGCTCACCGAGAGCGCCGAGGTCGTCATCGTCTCGGGGAAGCTCGCGAAGTTGAGTGCGGTTGGCATCGCCGCGAGGGCAGCAGCCGTGATCGCGGTGCCTGCAAGCATCGTCGTCGCCGTGCCTCCGGGCATGCCCGTCACATCGAGCGTTGCGGTCTTCATGCCCGCGCTCGTGGGCTCGAAGCGAAGCGTTGCGGTGCAGGTTTCCGTGGCCAAGAGCGGTGCCATGCAGTCGTCGCTGACGAGCGTGAACTCATCGGCGTTGGCGCCCGAGATCGACAAGAGCGGCGTGCTCGTCGCAGCGCCGCCGGTGTTCTCGATCGTGACGACCACATCCGAGCTGCTTGAGCCCAGTGCGACGGAACCGAAGTCAGACATCGCGGGCGTGGCTGTGAGCATTGCAGGTGCGACGCCGGTGCCGGTCAACGCAGCCGTTGCGATGCCGCCTGGGGTGCCACTCACGCGCAGGCGGGCTGCACGCGCGCCGCCCATCGCCGGGGTGAACTGCACCGAGATCGTGCACGTCGCGCTCGGCATCAGCGTGTTGCCTGCGCATCTGTCATTCGTGATCGCGAAGTCGCCTGGGTTGGTGCCCGTGATCGTCACACCGAGCGTGCCGCTGCGGGCTGCACCCATGTTGGTGATCGTGATGTCTTCGGACGCACTGGGCGCGCCGATCGCGATGCTTCCAAAGTCTTGCACGCTGGGTGTCGCGACCAAGTCGCCTGAGGCGCCGATGGCAGTGAGGCTCGCCGAGCCAGTCAGGGTGCCGCCCGTCACCTCCAAGGTCGCAGTCTTGTCGCCGGTGGAGTCGGGCGCGAAGCGCGCGAGCACCATGCAGGAGCCACCGCCCGCAACCGCTACACCCGTGCACGTGCTGGAGACGATGGCGAATTCGGAGCCGTTTGCGCCTGTGATCGCGGTCGACAAGACCGGCGTCGCGGTCGCGCCTGGGTTGCGCACCATGAAGCTCACCGTCGCGCTCAACATGCCGACGCGGATGCTCCCGAAGTCTTGCGTCGCGGGGGTGATCTCAAGGCCTGCAGGCGTGCGCCCCGTGGCACTCAAAGCCGCGCTGACCGAGCCTCCTGGGCTCACGGTCAACGTCAGCGCTGCGGTGTGCATCGCTGCGGCGGTGGGTCGATGCGTGACCTCCATCGTGCAGCTCGCACCCGTGCTGAGCGTCATGCCTGTGCAGGTATCCATACCCAGCACGAACTGAATCGCATCCGGGCCCGTCAGCATCGCGCTCAGCATGCCCGTCGTGGCCGTGCCGTCGTTGCGCAGCGTGAAGGTCTGCGGCGTGCTGTCTTGCCCCGTGTCCGTCGCACCAAAGCTATGCGGGGTGGGCGTCAGGCTCAGCCCCACCGCACCATTGCCCTGAAGCTGCGCCACGCTCGTCGCCACGCCATCGGTGACCGTGAACGAGGCGTTCAATCCACCACGCGCCTGTGGGGTGAAGCGCACACCGACCGTGCACGTCGCGCCAGCCGCGAGCGATGCGGTGCAGGTGCTGGAGGCGACCGAGAAGCTCGTCGGATTCAGCCCCTCGATCGACGTACGCAGCATCCCCGAGCCCGTCGCGCCGCGGTTGGTGACGGTGAGCACCAAGGGCTCGCTCGACGACCCCAGCCCGACATCGCCGAAGTTTGCGATCATCGGTGTGATCATCAGCGCGACACCATTGGGCGCCGCATCCACCACACCCGAATCCTGCTCGTTGCTTGGCCCCGGGCAGCCCATGGCCAGCACCGCAATCATCGAGAGCCAGCCGTACGTCTTCGAACCCCTCAGCATTCTATGTCCTTGCGCGATGTCGGCCCACGACGGGCCGAAAAGGCAAGGCTCCATGATCGTGGGCTCGCTTGGCAATGGTGTCGTGCGCGCTGGGCACAGGCCCCCCGGCCCCTCTCGACGCGTCCTCTACGTGAGGCGTCGCGCCAGCGGCCCCGTCTTGTGCACCGCGCGCCCTGCAAAGCGCTCACCCGATTCCCTCGCCAAGAACTGCATCGCCGAAAGCCAGCTGCGTGCGTCACGACTCGCGTGCGCGATGAGCGCGTCGACGTCCTCATTGGCACCCTGAAGGCGGCTCAGCGCTGCGAGCAGCGCATCGTCCATCGGGCGCTCGGTGCGCACGGCCCAGCGCAGTGCAGCGGTGGTCCAATAGGCCAATGCCTCATCGTGCTCATCGAGCTGCGTCGAGGCGCAGAGGCCCTCGAGTTGGCTCGTCAGCTCAGCCAGCTCGCGCCTGCGAAAGGGGATGCCCCACTGGGCCTCTTGCAGGTGCTTTCGGGCAGCCTCGATCGGCGCTGCGAACTTCCCAATCACATCAGGGAACTCAGGATGACGCTGCGTCGCGACGAGCACGCTCAGCGCCGGGATGAACGAGGCGGGTGCGACGATCGCAAGGCTTCGCAGCGTGCGCAGCAGGGGCGCGAGCACACGTCGACGACGCAGCATGCGCACAAGTTGAAGGTGCGACTCCCACGGCGGTGGGGCGACGGAAGGAGGCCGCGTCTCGTGCACGAAGGCGCTCATGAGATGCGCGTGTTCGCAGGTACGCGCATGCTGCGCACGCCTTGGGGTGGAATCACCTCGGCTCTGCGAGGGGTTGCCATGCAGCCCTCTCTGCGACTGCCGTGCCGACGAGTTTCCTCAGGCTTTCGCCAAGGTTCGTGGCTTGCTCCCGACGACTCGACCTTGCAGCGCAAGCGATGTGGGCAGAACCCTACGCCCTCAGCCGCGCAGCTTCGCGAGCAGCACGAGGAGGATCTGCGCGATGTTGCGGCTGTCATCCCCGCCGCGGTGATGCGTGCCCAGAAGCGGCATCCCAAGCTCCGCAAGCGCCTCGTCCATCCCAAGCTCGCCTGGCACCTCGCGACTCAGCGCATGCAGGGTCTTCACGTTCATGTGCGTCGGGCCAAAGGGCACCTTGAGCTGCATCGCCCCGCACTGACGCTCGAAGGCCTTCCGGTCGTAGTCGCCCCAGGAGGCAAAGATGCGCGCTGGGGCGTCGTAGTCCTTCTTCAAGCGCCGCAAGGCCTCTTGAAATGCGATGCCCTCGCGCGCGATGAGCTCAGGCGTGAGTGTCGTGAGCTGCGTGCAGAAGGCACTCACCTCGCTGCGCTCGGGCTTCACCAAGATCGACTCGGTGGAGACGATGCTTGCGCGCGCGACATCGACCACGGTGATGCCGATCTCGATGATGTCGGAGGTCTGATCCGCGGGCTGCGTGCCCTCGCCATGCCCAGGCACGCATCGCGCGGCACAAACGCATCGCGCGGCACAAACGCCTCAAGGTCGATGACGTTGATCAGAGAGCGGATGCGCATGCACTCGGGAGTACACGATGCATGGCATTCGTCGCAACGACGCCTATGAAGCGGCGCATGAGCCGCCGTGACCATCCCGACCAACGCTGCACGCGTTGCCACATGCTCAGCGGGCTCTGCGTCTGCGCGCTCATCCCAGAGCCAAGGCTCGAGACGCGCACGCGCTTGGTGCTCTTCATCCACCGCTTTGAGGACCGCAAGCCCACCAACACCGGGCGCCTCGCCACCGAGTGCTTGGCCAACAGCGAGGTCATCGTGCGCGGCCAGCCCGGGCATCCGGATGCGCCCTACATCGCCTCACCGGAGGCGGAGTCACTGCTGCTCTTCCCGAGCCCCGATGCCACGCCCCTCGCCGAGCACGTCGCCTCCAGGCCCGTCACGCTGATCGTCCCCGATGGCTCCTGGCGGCAGGCCTCGAAGGTCCGCAACCGCGTCCCCGGCATGCGCGAGATCCCCTGCGTGTGGCTGCCCCAAGATGTGCAATCGACCTACCGGCTGCGGCATGAGGCACACCCCACGGGGCTTGCCACCATCGAGGCCATCGCGCGCGCGTTTGAGCTTCTCGAAGGCGGCATGCGCGGCACCGAGGTGCGCCAGCAGATCGAGCGCGTGTTCAACGCCATGGTGGAGCGAACACTCTGGTCGCGCGGGCAGCTCAAGACCTCCGAGCTTCAGTACGGCGCGGTCTCCCGGCCGCTCTGAATTCAGAGTCGCGACCCACTAGGTAAAAGCAGACACGCGACAAAACACACGGCACGCCGCGCGCATCAACTCCTGTACCCTCGGCGCATGGCACGTCTGAGGAATCCCGCCCTCGCCCCCGCGCGACGCGGGACACAAATCGCCTCTGCTTTGGTGGCCCTTGCGTCGCTCGCAGTGGCATCCAGCGCAGAGGCAACGCCCCCTGATATGTTTGGGTTTGGAGCGCGCTCGCCCGGCCTTGCGATGACGGGCGCCTCGTATGGCGACAACTACGAGGCCGCCTACCTGAACCCCGCGCTCCTCGGTGCGGTGCGTCGGCGAAGCATCGTCTTTGGCGCGAGCGTCGGTGATTTCGATCTGCGCCTCGACGGCCAAGCGTCTCCGATGGAGGCCGCACGCGGGACGACGATTGGCTTCACATTGCCCATCCCTTTTGGCGATGTGCTGCAAGACCGGCTGACGCTCGGCGCAGGCTTCTACACGCCCACGAACGTGCTCTTGCGCGGCGACGTTCGCTACGTCGATGTGCCGCAGTGGTCGGTGCTCTCGCGCTCGCAGTCACTCTCGCTGCACGTGGGCCTGGGCTTTGATTTTCACGACATTGTCGACGGCCTGCGCATCGGTGTCGGCGTCTCCGCGATGGCCGCGCTCATCGGTGATCTGACTGTCTCACTCGATGAGACGCGCATGTTTCAGTCGGTCGTCGAGACACAGCTGCTTGTCACCTTCGCGCCGACCTTTGGCGCCAGCTACGAGCAGCCCGAGTACGGCTTTGGTCTTGTCTACCGGCATGAGCTGCGTGCCGACATGAACCTCAACATCGTCACGATGGATCTCCCCGTGATGCTCCCGCTGCTCACCATCGGCGGCGTCATTCAATACGACCCAGGGCAGATTGTCGCCGAGGGCTAT
>JBILQT010000109.1:0-22082 GCA_044373065.1 Sandaracinaceae bacterium | reverse complement strand
GCTGACGAGATCCGCCTTCGCAAAGCCAACGCGCGACTCGATGCAGTCGATCACGATGGCCGCGAACGAGCGTGCCCCCGCAGCCTCCAGCTTGGCCTCGGCTTGCTTGATCAAGAAGGCGTGCACGATCTCGTCTTTGGTGCGCAGCGATGCACTTGCGATGTCGCGCGGAAAGGAGAGGCCGCAGGTGGTTGCACCGAGCTGAATGGGCGCGCCGAAGTGCGCGCGGAGTGCTTCGAGGTCGCTCGTCACGGGGTGTGAGAACCAGACGTGCGCGGGCTTCAGCGAGCTATCGGCGACGCGACGCAGCGCCTCGATGATGTGCGCAATCGTGAACTCGTTGAGGTGCGCGCCGAGTGTCTGCGGAGAGCCAAGCACCTCGTAGTGAAGCTCGACATGCGTGGGCGTGATGCGCGTCTCGAAGAGTCCCACGGGGTTGATGAGCGAGGCGTAGCGAGAGAGCGCCTCGAAGCCCTGCGTGAGCGTTGGCGCCGTGCGCACGAGCAACTCGGCCGTCTCGTAGGTGCCCTCGGGTGTGGCCTTCGCGAGCGCGATGCCGAGGTTGCCGTGGACGAGCAACGCGGACTCTTGAAGGAGCCTTCGTATCCGCGAGAGCGGCGCCGTGAGCACACCCTCAGCCGCGCTCTCGGGGAGACCGCAACGCGTGAGCAGCGCATGACCTTGCGCAGGGGAGACGCGCGCCAAACGCAGCACGATCGGCGTGAGGCGAAAGGTAAAGAGCGGGTCGAGTGAACGCATGGCGAGCCGGATTTGTACCAGCTTGCATGGCGGCCCTCTCTCGACATTGCAAGCCACAGACGAGTACGGTGCGCGCGTCATCGGATGGAAAGCGCTTCCTCAAGCTCGCTCTGGCTCTACGTCCTTCTGGGCGTCATCCCCTTCGTGTTCTTGTGCACGACGAGCTTCCTCAAGATCTCCGTCGTCTTCTCCATCTTGAAGAACGCGCTCGGTGCGGGCGACGTCCCGAGTGGCACCGTGATCCTCGCGCTCTCAGCCATCCTCACGCTCTACGTGATGGCGCCTGTCGGCTACGAGATTGTGCGTGCAGCCGGGCCCACTGCCGCGCAGGTCAACACGAGCGACCCGATGTCGGATCAGGCCGCGCTGAGCTCCACCTGGGAGGCCGGCATCGAGCCCCTGCGCGCCTTCCTCGTGCGCAACACAAGCCCGCGTGAGCGCGACCTCTTCTTCGACCTCGCACGCGAAGCACGCCCCGAAGATCAGCGCGATGCGATCACGAATTCGGATCTGCTCATCATCATCCCCGCCTTCGTGGTGACCGAGCTGAGCGAGGCCTTTCAGATTGGCTTTCTCGTCTTCATTCCGTTCCTCGTGATCGACTTGGTCATCGCCAATGTGCTGATGGCGCTCGGGATGCAATCGCTCAATCCAACGCAAGTCTCGATGCCCTTCAAGCTCTTGCTCTTCGTGCTCGTCGACGGCTGGTACCTGCTCGCAAGAGCGCTCGTGCTTGGCTACGCGTGAGCGCGGGAGACTCGGCTTGCTTGTTGGCGCGTGCGAAGCCCGGTCACGAGCGGTTCTTCTGCAGCCGTCACATGGTGTCTGCGAATGACTCCAAGCGACGAAGGATCACCTCGCCTACGTGCATACGGCGAGCGACACCGGGGCTTCGGTAGTAAGCGTTCCAATAACTGCAGACGCGGTCACCCGTGAGGCGCATGAAGGCCTCGTTCTCTTGGACAAACGCACCATATGCACGCGCATGATGCGGCCGGAGGGCGGCCTCGATGTCGATGAGGATGGGCAACACGTACTCGCCCACAAGCTGCACCACAAAGGGCACGACCCAGGGCTCATCACACGCGAGCAAAGGCCGGAGGTGACGTTGCCGCACAAAGCCGTCGTGGTGGCGTGTGTAGAGGCAATGCAGGACGCGCTGCTGCGTGCGCGTGAGCGCGGAGAGCGACGCTTCATTCATCTCCAGCGGATAGATGCGCGCGGGGATGTGGAGGGGCTCACCAAGGACAGTGATCGGTCCAATCGCTTGCGGTGTGGGGCGCGGCTCGCTTGGCATCACACTCAACAGAATGGCCACGTCGTCATGGATCGCAGCGGGAAACGCGCTCGTCAGTGGGAGGCCCTCATCCATACGAGAGTGTCTCACCGCGCGCGCCGAATCTCACTCACGCCCACGCGGTACGGGAACACCGCGTCCTCACGCAGCGCGCCCACCCACACCCGATACACGCCCGCCGGCCATGCCGAGGCTTCCACCTGCGGTTGGTCGTTGTCCGAGCTGTCGCAGAACAAGCTTCCGTCTGGGCCGAGCACAATCAGCACCGAATCCTCAGGGGCATCGGCCACGTAGACTTGGAAGTAATCGAAGTCCTCCTGCAGCGTGATCACATGCGAGGGCATGGCCGCAACGAAGCCCGCGCAGTGCGTCTCAAGGCCGCTCACATCGCGCGTGGTTGCCTCTGCGAGCGAGCCCTCAAGCGAGCGCGGGTCGGGCAAAAAGCCGCGACGCAAGCGGAGGCTCGGGCCCTGCCCTGTCTCGGTGCGCACATCGAGGCCGAGCTCAATCGCGAGCGAGAGATGGTCCTGATCCTCACCACTACGCACACCGGGACGAACACTGCGTGTCTCGGTCAGCTCAAGCGCGTAGCCATGCGCACCCTCGGCCTCAGGCGCGACCGTCTCCGCCTCGGCAACTGCAGGTTCGGGCGACGCATCGGGCGCATCCGCAGGCGGCGCGACCGGCACCGGCGGCTTCACACCCACCCAGACCTCAAGCTCACCCGGAGGGAAGCGTCCCTCGATCGACGGATGCCTCCCGAACCTGTCATCGCTGCACAGAATCGCGCCGTCCTGGGTGCGCACTGCGAGGGTCAGATCCTCCGGGCCCGTGGCGAAGAGACGCAGGAAACCAAAGCGCGTCTCCATGCGAATGCGCTGCGTTGGCGCCTCGGTCGCAAGCCCCGCGCAGCTCGCATCGAGGCCCGTGAGCGGCGCATCACGCACCGTCTCGCCGACGATGACGACCGGGTCCGGCACAAACCCGGTGCGGATGCTGAGCGCATCGCCCACGTGGTGAACCAGCGGCGCACGAAAGCGCGGCGCAGCGAGCGGCGGCGTGTCGTCGACGGGCACGGGCGCAGCGACGAGCGGTGCTGCGTGTCCACACGCTGACAACAACGCGGCGATGCACGTTGCCGTCAATTGTCGCGGTGCGTTGAAGCGGAAGAACACGTCGCGCGGAGAGTGCCACGAAGTTCACGGACCTAAGCACTCCGCAAACGCGATAGAACCGCATGCATGAGACGCGTGAAGATTGTGTGCACGTTGGGTCCTTCGGTCGGCACGCCGGAGATGATTGAGAAGCTCGTTGCGGCAGGCATGGACTGCGCGCGTTTGAACTTCTCGCACGGCTCGCATGAGAGCCACGCAGCCGCCGCGCAGATGGTCCGGCAGGCTGGCTACAAAGCCGGTCGCCCCATCGCCATCCTGGCCGATTTGTGCGGCCCCAAGATGCGCATCGGCCGCTTCAAAGAGGGCAAGGTCGAGCTCATCCCAGGGCAGCGCTTCACGCTGACGACCCGCGACATCCCGGGCGACGTCACGATCGTCAGCCAGACGTACACGCCGCTTCCGCAGGACGTCATCGAGGGCACGATCATCCTCCTCGACGACGGCCTGCTTCGCCTTCGCGTGCTTGAGGCAAGCGGCACCGACGTCATCACAGAGGTCGAGATCGGCGGCGAGCTCAGCGACAAGAAGGGGCTCAACATCCCCGGCGCAAACCTCTCGACGCCTGCGCTCACCAACAAAGATCGCGACGACCTGCTCTTCTGCGTGAACGAGCTGAAGGTCGACTACCTCGCCCTCTCCTTCGTGCGTCGCGCGGAGGACGTGCTTGAGGCCAAAGCCATCGCGCGCGGCACACCGATCATCGCCAAGATCGAGAAGCCCGAGGGCGTTGCGAACCTCGAGAGCATCATCGATGTCTCCGATGGCGCGATGGTCGCGCGCGGTGATCTCGGCGTCGAGGTCGGCTCCGAGTTCGTGCCGCTCATCCAGAAGCGAATCATCCGCGAGGTGAACAAGCGCGGAAAGATCGTCATCACCGCGACGCAGATGCTCGACTCGATGATCCGCAATCCGCGCCCCACACGCGCCGAAGCGGCCGACGTCGCCAACGCCGTTCTCGATGGCACCGATGCGATCATGCTCTCGGGCGAGACCGCGAGCGGCAAGTACCCGATCGAGGCCGTGCAGATGATGCATGCCATCTCGATGGAGGTGGAGAACGAGGTCTTCCGCACGCAGAAGGGCGCTCAAGATTTGCCACCGCTTCCCGAGGCCTGGGGCTTCACCAATGCCGCTGCAACCGCCGCAGCCCGCATGTCGTATCTCTTGCCGCTGAAGGCCATCGTCACCTTCACGCGCGACGGACGCACCGCCCGCGTGCTCTCGGAGAACCGCCCGCGTTCGCCTGTGGTCGCCATCACGCAGCGCCCCGAGATCGCCTCGCGCCTGGCGCTCGAGTGGGGTGTGATTCCGCGCGTCGAAGTGCCGCCAGAAGACTTGGAAGAGACGCTGCGCTTGGCCACGTCTATCGTGGTGCGCGAGAAGATCTGCAAGAAGGGCGATGAGTTCGCCCTCGTCATCGGCTGGCCGCTCTCGACCAGCACCAACACGATCAAGCTTCACCGTCTCTGAGGTCTCATGCGCGCCTCGTCTTCGGCTTGGCGTCCGCATACCTGCAGCGAGGCGATCTGCGATGGCCTCAGGTGTGCGGCCGCTCAAGACTGCCTGGGCGTGGCTGTGGGCGAACGCTTGATGGGTTCGCGTCGAGAAGGCCACCCAAAGCGCATGAAGATTCGCATCGACGCACTTCCCTTTGGCCTGTCCGCGGGCCTCGTTCTCGCCCTCAGTGGCTGCCCTGACACCAACATGCACAGCGTCTCGGATGCGCCCAATGCCGCACGCGATGCAGCCCCCGACCTGTGTGAAACGGATCGCGTGTGTCCAGAGTTGGCACCGCTGGGCGGAGGGCGCTGTGAGGGCGCGCTGACCTGCCAGTTCCCCACCTCGTGCGGCGGTGTCTTGCAAGACAGCTACGCATGCCAGGAGGGACGGTGGGTCCAGACCATGTCGATGTGTATCGGCGCCCCGCCTGTCCTCGCCGAGCTCTGCACGATGCCGCAGACGACCGGCCTCGCAGGCGCAACCTTTGAGGTCACGCCCGACCTCGCAGGCGCGGCGCCCTACACCGACGGCCAGCGCGTCGAGCTCACGATCGGCCCCCAGGGCGGCGCGATGCTGCCCTACCGCGTCCGCATCGGTGGCGTCGATGTCCCGCCCACCTGCATCCAAACGCGCACGCGCCTGACGATGGAAGGCGAGACACGCATGACCGACGAGCGCCTCCGTGTGCGCTGCGGAACAACGATGCGCGTCTACGACATCCTGCCGACGTGCCCGTCCGGCGCTCGCGACTTCAACTTCGACTTTGAGATCACCGTCGAGGGCATCGGTACGCAGACGCTTCGGCTGGTCACAACCGGCGGCCCCTGCCCGCGCGGCTGACGCTTAGTACGCGACGCAGAACGAGCCGCGACAGACGGGCGTAGGAAGCGGCCCCTCGGTGGTGCTCATGCAGCGAACACGCATCGCACGCTGCTGCACGTCTGCGAGCATCACGGCCTCGCTCGCGCGGTTGACCGCATCGACACCGCCGCAGACATCATGCACGGCAACGCAATCGGCAGCCGTGCTGCAAGCGCGCCACTCGGCGTGGTCGAGTTCGTCGGGCGCGCAAAGGTTCTCGCTGCAGGTCGCTTGCGTCGGCGGAACCGTCGGACGCTCTCCGCACTCCACAGCTGCGGCCTGTGTGATCCAATAGGCGCGCGCGATACCGACGTGTGTCGTCCGAACGCCCATCCAGTGTTCACACAGGCCCTCGACGAGGGTGCAATCCGAAGGTGCACTGCATGCTCGTGCGGTGGCGTCGTCGTAGGTCGATCCCAAGGGCACGACGATAGGCCGCTCGGTCGAAGGCTCCTCGGTCGGATGCTCCGCGGCGGGCTCTACGGTATTCGCGGCGCTCGAACCGCAACCCACAAGTGACGCTACGAGGACCCAGAACGCTGACTTCTGCATGGCGAACTCCTTAGCCGATTCGACCGACTTCGCACCGCAAGCTTGGGCCCTCACTGCGCGTCGATGAGCGCTTCCACTTCGCTCAGGTCGCTGCTCTCCGGGTCGAGCTCGCGCGCGCGCCGCAGATGCGTACGGGCACCGTCGACATCCCCACGCTCGACCGCCGCACGCGCCGCATCGATCTCATCCTTGGCCAGGTCTTCGATCTCACGCTGCGAGAGCGCACGGAACGCATCCGGCACTTCCTCTACCGCTGCATCAGCTTCATCGCGCGCATCCGGCCCCTCGGTGCGACGCGTTGCCGCGTCAGGTCGCTCACGCACACGCCGAGAGGCATCGGGAAAGACCTCCACACCCGCATCATCCAGAGCGAGCTCGACCGGTGTGCACGGCGTGGTTGTCGCGAGCACGCCTCCCCCGACCAGCGCCAGGATCAGAAGCCCCACCAGCCACACCCAGCTCGACTTTGACTCGGAAGGAATCGCTGCGATCGGACGCGGCCCCGTCCCCTCACGCATGCTGACAATGCCCGCGCCCGCGTAGGCCGCCTCGAGCGCACGCACGAACTCGCTCGCATTGGCAAAGCGCGCCTTGTCGTCCTTCGCCATCCCACGCAGCACGACCTCATCGACCGCCTCGGGCAAGTCCATGTCGCCCGCCTCGCTCGGTGGAAGCGGATGGTCGTGGAGCACCGCGTGCGCGACCGTGATCGCATCCTCCCCCGGGAACGCGCGGCGCCCGCAGATGAGCTCATACGTCATCACCGCAAACGAGAACTGGTCCGTACGCGGTCCATAGCGCCCCTCGGCAAGCGTCTCAGGCGCCGCATAACAGGGCGTGCCGAGGAACTGTCCTTCCTTCGTCAGCGCTGCATCCGGAACGCGCGCAATCCCGAAATCCGCCAGCTTCGCGCGTCCATCCTCGCCGACGAGCACGTTGTCCGGCTTCACATCGCGATGGATGATCCCCGCCGCATGCGCGACATCGAGTGCATCACCAAGCTGCGCACACAGCGAGAGAAGTACCCGCGGCTCAAGCCGCTTCTTCTCGCGGAGAAGCTCCTTCAGCGAGCTGCCCTTCACGTACTCAAAGACGAGATAGGGCCCCACATCAGGGTCCTCGCCCACGTCATAGACCTGCACAATCGAGGGATGCGAGAGGCGGCCGGCGGCGCGCGCTTCATTGCGGAAGCGATCCAAGAAACGCTTCTTCGCCGTCTCCTCGAGGCCCAGGTCCTTCACCATCTTGATCGCCACGAGGCGATCCAACGACGGATCCTTGCCGAGATAGACCGCACCCATCGCGCCCTGCCCTAGGAGGCGATCGATCTCATAGCGGCCGATCTTCGAAGGCAGCTTCATGCGCGTGTGCTCGATAGCATGACCCCCGCTGAATTTGGGGGTTCAGTTCGCCGGTTTTGCAGTCGACGGAAAAGAAAAACCCGAGCCCTTTCGAGCCCGGGTCTTTCCGGTGTGGCTAGTTCAACTCAACTCAGCGCGGGTCGAGCGAGCCGCGGCCTGCGCCGAGGATCGCCGTCAGGCGGCGGATGATGTCGAGGTTGTCGACGAAGCGACGTGCCTGAAGGGCCGAGCCCGGGCGACCTGCAAGCGCCAGCTGATGACGAATCATCTGCGCGCCAACGCCGGTCTCGCGTCCGCCAACCATGTACGAACGTGCACGGTAGGTGATGCTGCTGGCTGGGTCGGTGTAGAAAACCGTGTCTGCGTCCGGGATGCCGATGGACTCGTCCGAGCCGTCCGCCCAGATGCGCGCACGGTTCAGGAAGTCCTGGTCGTACGTCTCGGGGAGGTAGGCCATGCCGAGAACCGACGTGTAGAGCTGGATGGTGAAACCAGCCGAGGGATCGATCGGTGCTGCCGTGAGGCCTGCGCCGCCCGATGCGAGCTGTGCTGGCGTCGGGAAGACCACGCCGCCCGTGCCGAAGCGCGGACCGACCGTGACCCAGTCCTCGCCCATGATGCCTCGGAAGAGGTTCGTGGTCGCGGGGCCGAAGGTCGTAGCGAAGCTGAGCTGGTAGCGGCGGACGTCTGCGTCCGTGTCGCGGCCAACGAAGTTCGCCGTCGAATCCGTGATGGCCTGAAGGGCGGAGATTTTGTCGTAGGTGTAACCAACGCGCTCAAGCTGATCGCGCCAGTAGAAGCCATCGTCAAAGTTCCAGGTGGTCTCGGTGAAGCGGCCATCGAGTGCGTTCACACGCGCTGCGAGCGCTGCATTGCCCGGCTGGAACGCACGCGTTCCGTCTGGGCGCGTACCCTCAACGTAGGAACCGGGCTCAGGCGCCGTGACGACACGGCTGAGGAGCGAGAAGGCCGTACCCGCAGCTGCGGTCCAAGCGCCCAAGCCGTCTTCGTTCGTCCAGAACTCGTCGTCTTCAGGAATGCCGAAGATGTCGACATAGATCGGGCGGTAAAGCGCGTAGATCTGGTTCGCGCTCGTGAGCTTGCCAAAGTAGCGACCGCTGGAGCGACCGGCCACACCCTCAGTGGAGAAGCCGATGCGCTGACGGCGGAAGTGCGAGAACGGATAGAAGTTCCAGTAGTTGTCCGAGATCGACTGAATCGTCTCGTAAACGTCGGAGCCTTGGTCGTAACGCATGTTGTCCGGACCAAGGTCCGCGTTGTCATCCGTGCCGAACATGTAGGGAACCATCGGGCGTCCCTGCTGATCTTCACCGCGGAATCCAGTGATACCAACCCGTGCGAACCGGGGATCCGTGCTGACGCGGGTGGACGAGTAGGGGACGTCCGCACGCTCTTGGATGGCTTCGATTGAGCCGAGCACATCCCTCGAGGGCCAGTCTGTGTAGACGTGGAAGGTGGGGCGTTCCGAACCAGCCTCGAAGCTCTCGAACTTCACGGGACCAAGCCAGTCGGTCTGACCCCAGTTCCAGGCCTGAACTTCACCTGGGTCGGCGGCGTTCGTGAAGACCTCGACGAGATCGCCGTAGCCCATCTTGAGCGCAGCGCGGTCGTAGTGACCAATGCCGTTTGCATCCGTGACGACGAAGTTCACGCCGTAGTCCATGACGGTCGACGTCTGGTTCTCGAGGATTCGGCCGTCGAGTTCTGCCTCGCTGATCGGATCCCAAGCGCGGGGGCGCATGGTGCCGTCGTTACGAAGGTTCCAGTACTCTGGGCCGTAGTTCAGGGCGTCGAACGAGCCCATGAAGTTGTGGCGGAGGCCGAGCGTGTGCCCAATTTCATGCGCCATGACGGCGTTGAAGATCGGGTGGATGAGCATCGAGCGAACGAGCTCCCAGTCAAGGTTCCCGTCACCGTCGAGGAGCGGGTAGTCCACGCCGTACCAGTTGATCGTTTCGCCATTGTCGACAGCACGGCGAATCGCACGGGCGAGGCCCTCCAAGCTGTTGTCCACGAAGCCCGCCTCAAGGAGACAGCGATCCGCGTTGACCATGTCCTGGTAGCGATGAAGCGCATCGATGCGTTCCGGGTTCAAGCCCGTGATGATCGAGGCCGCATCCACCATGTCGTCGGAGAGCGCGCCGCCAAGGGCGTTCGGGTCAAGGTTTGCGGCCATCAGCACCTCAGGTGCCGCCTCAACCATCTGACGCTCGATGTCGGTGCCACGAAGGCGCGAGAGCTGCGAGTAGCCGCTTGTGTTCGAGCCGTACGCGCCCGCCGTACCAAGACGACGACGTGACTCGAAGACAGCCGCGATCGGATCGATGATGTTCTCGTGTCCTTCGCGGTCGTGCATTTGCGTGTGCGAGAAGTCCATGCCTCCGGTGATCTCGTCGAGATTGAGACCATCGATGTGGACTGCATGCTGGTCCGCAGTTCGCTCGGTTGCGGCACTCTGAAGGCGCCGTTGCTCAAGCCAAGCCGCGACGGTCTCGCCGTCCGAGATCGTGCCGATGTCGATGTCGCCATCGAGCAAACGCATCAAATCGCGTCCGAAGCTGGCGATCGTGTCGAGGCCTGCGCCGTACACGAACGCGTTGGCCATGATGACCTCGCCCGTGAGCGGATCTGCCGAGTGCGGGCCATAGCCGAGCGGGCTCGAAAGGTGCGCGTCGAAGACATAGGGCGACTGGCTGTAGCGAAGGTCGCCCGGTCGGATGACCATGTCACGCGCGCCACAGATCGCTGCGTCATCGGCCGCGACTGGGCTGCGGCAGGAGACGAACATGTTCTGGGCGTCGGGACGATCGCGCTCGGCGGCACACGCCTCAGGATCGCCATCGGTCGCAAGACACTCTTGCTCGCGAAGGGACGAGACCACGTCAACGAAGGCGCTGTTCCAGTCGCGCGTGTAGCCACCCACGTCGGGCCAAAGAGCCGCCGGAAGACCGGGGTGGTAGTAGACGATGGGACGCACCTCGCGGTCGCGGTACGGAATCGTACACGCGCCGACAAGACGTCCAGTGGCGTCCGTCGTGCGCAGGCCTCGTGCGAGGTCAAGATCGCAGATGGAGCCGCGGCCATCCTCACACTGCGCGTTCTCGACGCAGGACATGAGGGCGCCATCGGGATTGCGCTTGTGGCTCTGCATCCAGAGGTTGTGGCGCTCGGCGAAGCGATAGCGCTCGCCCTCAACCAAGCCGTAGTTGCGGTCATAGCCCGCACGCTCGGTGAGGAAGTAGCCGAAGCGATCCATGTGATCGCCGTCGTAGAGCATCGGCTGGTAGTCACGGGCCGCCTCGTCCACGCGAAGGAACGAGTTGCGCACGCCGATCTCGTGCTCGTGGCACTCAAGGTTGGCTGCGTTGATGAAGTTCGCGAGGAGACAGCCCGGAAGCTGCATGCCCCACATCTCCACCATCTCGGGCGAGAGGAACGCACGGTTGGTGATGTCGATGTAGTTCACGCCCGTGGCGTCGCGCTCAAAGCGCGGTGCGTCGGGGTGTGACGGGTCATTCGACGAGGTTGCGACTGGCGTTGCCCGGACGCCGCCGAAGAGGCGGTCGAACATGAACAAATCGCTGCCCGTGGACAGGTTCTGCGACCAGTCGACGCGCATGAACTGACGCTCATACCAAGGACGATCGCTCGTGTTCTCGGTGATGACGTTGGTCTCTTCGCCCGTCACTGGGTTGTACTGACGGCGAATGTCGAAGTGCGAACGGATGCGGAACGCCGCGATGACGGCGCCCTGCTGCGCCTGCTCGCCCGACAAACCACCAACCTCCGAGTTGTTGATGTACTCGTAGCTGCGGCGTGCGAGGAGGAAGTCCTCTTGAACCTCCCAGCGAATGCGCTCCATGTCGCCCTGATTACCCACGAAGGTAAACGAGCTGTAGGGCGTGTCGATGACCGTCTGCTGGAAGTACCACTCACCAGCGAAGACCGACTTCTCGACTGCGCCTGCCTGCACCTGATTCACAGGCGGCTGAAGATTGCCGCAACCTGGGGCCACTCCCCCAACCGCACCGAGTGCGGCCACCGCCAACATCCACCGTAACGTTCGCAACATGCGCTCTCCTTTTCGCCGGTAGGCGAATAACAACCAACTCACCGCAGGGTGACAAGATCAAACCAGTCGGGACGAACCCGCTCCAAGCCCGAGGGCTGGAATCGACTCAAAACCAGTTCCGCAAGAACCGTGCGCGGGCCATGTAGCCCTTTCACCATTCTTTTTCCACACGATTTCTTCACGTGGAAGTCACATCGTTCGCGTCGTGACCGTGACGCGTGCGCGAATTGACGATCCGAGTCCGTGAGGTTGGGGGGATGCGGGCGGCGGGGGAGATCGGATGGCGTAGACTGGGCGGATGGACGCACGCACTCGCTTGGCTCTTGGGTTGGTTTCCTCCTGGCTCGCGGTGAGCTCGCTGGGCTGTAGCAATACGGTTTCGGTGGATTTGAGCAGCGGTCCGCAGACCTTCGAGTTGGCCGCGGGCTCCTTCGACGTCCCGGCGGAGTTGGTGGATCCGATGACAGGGCGCCTCATGACGATTCCCTGCCCGACCGGGGTCTGCCCGAGTACGGCTGAGCTGCCGCTCGCATGTCGCGCGAACGTTTGCGACCCGGAACCCGTCGTGGTTTCAGCCCCAGTTGGAGACGTCATCGACTTTGATGTGCTGCTGCGCGAGGGGAGCGTGGTCCTCCGTGTGGTGGAAACTCTGGAGGTCACCCAGGTGAGCTACTCCGTCACACCGAACACGCTGACAGTGACCGTTCCCGAGACGGAGATTTTCTGGGGACCGGAGGGAGCCGCCGGCGTGGACTCGCCTGGGGTGACCTTGCTCGGCACGATGCCGCTCCTTCCTCCTGCGACGATGCAAGACGGAGAGATGACGATCGATGCGAACGGCAGCCGGGCGATGTCCGACTACGTGCTTGGGCCGAGCCGGCGCGTGCGCTTCTTCGCGCGCACGACCCTCGATCTCGCACCCGGTGACCCTGTTCCGTCCGGTGCTGCGACGGCCACCGTGAACCTGACGGTTCGTGCATCCGGTCGGATCGTCAGGTGACTGCTGAACGCGCTGGATCCCTCAAGCGCGCATGGTAGAAGGCGACGTCGCTCACCGCTGATGCGGTCGCGAAAACCCGCGCGTGGGTTGTGTCCCGCGAGGGTTGTTTTCCCGCGAGGGAAGCTTTCGTCCAAGGAGTAGCCGTGTCTCAGTCGACTCCGCCCCCGCCCCCCTCGGGCAATGGCAAATACGCCATCATGGGCATCGCGATGCTTGCGCTCGCCGGGATTGGTTACTGCGCCATGAACAGCGGCAGCGGTCCAACGCCTCCCCCCGTCACCGACAGGCCGGACGCACCCGCGCCGCAGCGTTCGACGTCCATGGTCGACGAGACGCTTGAGATTCCGGAAGAAGAGCCCGACGCCTGGGCGGAGATTCCCGACACGGGGCCCGCACCCCGTCGCCCTCCAAGTGGTGGCGGCGGCGGAAGCTGGGATTGCACCGGCGAGGTCGACCGAGCGGCGCTCTCACGCGTGCTGACGGAGAATCGCTCGCAGTTTCAGAGCTGCTACGAGCGTCGCCTCAAGGCCGAGCCCTTCCTTCAAGGCAGCGTGAACGTGCAGATGCGTATTGCTGCCAACGGCGACGTCGATGCCGTCCAGGTGAGCGGTTCGTTGCGCGACCGCGAGGTCTTCTCGTGCATTCGCAGCGTCGCAGACCGCATGCAGTTTGCGCGCGTCACCGGCGGCAACTGCGCAGTCATCGCGCAGCCCTTCTCGTTCACTCCGCAACAATAGCCGCGCATGCAGAACCTACCCCCAGGCTCTTCGTCCACCCCAGGTCAAGCGCCTGGGGTTCTCTCTGCGCTCGACCCGCTTCGCGTCGTTCGCATCATCCAGGCTGACCCGGATGCGCTGATGAAGTGCGGCCTCACGCTGCTCATCTCGCTGGTGCCCGTCCTCGGCACGTTCGTTGTGCTGGGCTGGCTCACCTATGCACTTCGTCGCGCCCACGCGAATGTGACGCCCGTGCTGCTTCCGCCGCCCTCGGAGCTGAGTACCGCCCTCGACTACGCGGAGCAGGGCTTCAAGGCGTTTGCGGTGAGCCTCTGTTGGACGCTCCCGAGCATCGTGTTCACGCTCTCCTTCGTTGGCTGCATTTGGTTTGGGATCGCGGGAAGCGTGGTGGCGGGCGCATCGCAGGGCGAGGAGATGGGCGCGCTGATGATGGTGGTCGGCATCCTCGCGATGTTTGTCGGCATGCTCCTTCTGGCCGTGATCAACGTCCTGCTCAGCATCCCGGCGGCGATTGCCACCCTGCGCGCGGAGCTGAGCGGGGTCTTTGCGGAGGGCTTCGCGGTCTCGGCCGTGCTCGGCATGGCGCGCGCGAACTTCGTCCCCTGGGTGCTGAACCTGCTGATGCTCGTGCTCGTGCAGATGGGCGTGACCTTCCTGGCCGTGGTCCCCGTGGTTGGCATCTTCCTCGCGAACTACGTCGCAATGCTCGTGCGCGGTTTCGCGATGCTCTCGGTCTACGAGTACATCCTTGTTTCGACGGGTACGCAAGCCTTCCCTGTGGGCCCCTTGGCGCCTCAAGGGATGCGAGGTTAGCCAATGCGAAAGCAGATCCTGCTCGCCGAAGACGAAGTGAATTTGCGTCGCGTGCTCGGCGCGCAGCTGGCGCGCGACGGCTACGACGTGCTGACCGCCGCCGATGGCCAAGAGGCGCTCGACTTGATGCGCGAGAACTACGTCGATCTCGTCATCACCGATCTGCGGATGCCGCGCATGGATGGCATGGCGCTCCTCAAGGCGATCGTGCTCGAGAAGCCCGGTGTGCCCGTCATTATGATTACAGCGCACGGCACGGTGGATACGGCCGTCGAGGCGCTCAAGCTCGGCGCCTTCGACTACGTCACCAAGCCCTTCGACCGCGATGATTTCCGCAAGGTCGTCGCCAACGCCGCGCGCACGAGTGACCTGCGTCTTGAGAGCGACGTCGAGGCCGAGAAGAGTGGCGCGAGCGAGGTGACCGGGCGCTTTGGGCTCATCGGTCGCGGGGGCTCGATGCTCGATGTCTATGCGATCATCGACCGCGTCGCGGACACACCGAGCACGGTGCTCATCACCGGCGAGAGCGGCACGGGCAAAGAGCTCATCGCGCGCGCGCTCCACGAGCATGCGTCACGGCGCGACAAGCCCTTCATCCGCGTGAACTGCGCGGCCATCCCGCATGAGCTGCTTGAGAGCGAGCTCTTTGGCTACGAGAAGGGCGCATTCACCGGCGCCGTTGGCTCCAAGCCTGGGCGCTTTGAGCTCGCCCACGGCGGCACGCTCTTCCTCGACGAGATCGGTGAAATCCCCATCTCGATGCAGGTGAAGCTGCTTCGTGCGCTGCAGGAGCAAGAGTTCGAGCGGGTCGGCGGCATCAAGACGATTCAGGTCGATGTGCGCCTCGTCGCGGCGACCAACCGCGAGCTTCAAGACGCGATCCGTGAGCAGCGCTTCCGCGAGGATCTCTACTACCGCCTGAACGTCGTCCAGATTCGCCTGCCGCCCCTGCGCGAGCGCAAGAACGACATCCCGCTGCTCGTGGGGCACTTCGTGAAGCGCTTCCGTGAGCGCCTCAACAAGCCGAATGTAACGGGCGTGCGCGAGGACGCGATGGAGCTGCTGCTCACGCATCCCTGGCCCGGCAACATCCGTGAGCTCGAGAACGTCATCGAGCGCTGCATGCTCTTCACTGACGGGACGCTGATCGAGAAGCGTGATCTGCCGCCCGAGCTTCTGCGCTCGCTGGGTGAGACGCCCGTCAGCTCCTCGGGTACGGCGTCTGCGCCGGCCCCTGCGCCTGTCCTGCCTGAGCAGGATGAGGACGAGGACGAGGACGATGTCTCGCAGGGCGAGATTGGCCTCAAGGAGCTGGTGCGCGAGGCGGCCGCCAAGGTGGAGCGCGACTTCATTCTGCGCGCGCTGCAGCAGACGGTGGGGAACGTGACGCACGCAGCGAAGCTGCTGAAGATCTCGCGCAAGAGCCTGCAGACGAAGATGAAGGAGCTCGGGCTCCGCGAGCCGAAGGACGACGCGCTGTAGGCCTCATCGCTTCGGCACCGCGTTTCAGTTCGAGTTCTGAAGCGCCTTGAAGCGGAGAAGAGAGAGTTGACTGGACCGTATACGGCGTTGGCGCTCGGTCGGCGTTCTTCTCGCGCGAAGGCCACGTCTGCTCGCTCGATGCGTTGTGGGTAATTCCGCGCGTCATCCATAGCGGCGCAGTCATCCGGTTGAGGGAGTACCCAGAACGCTTGCGAGCGGGGTCGCGTTCACGCTCGCGGTCGAGATGGCATCCAGCATCAACGCGGCGTTCAGCATGGTTCTTCTCAACAGACCTCCGCAAAGCTCCCGGGAGCCCTGCGATGGTCTCGACAGACCTCGGCAAAGCTCCCGGGAGCCCTGCGATGGTCTCGACAGACCTCGGCAAAGCTCCCGGGAGCCCCGTGACGGTCTCGACGGACCTCTGCAAAGCTCCCGGGAGCCCCGTGAAGGTCTCGACAGACCTCTGCAAAGCTCCCGGGAGCCCCGTGATGGTCTCGACGGACCTCTGCAAAGCTCCCGGGAGGTCTGCAGCGCATGCGCTTGTCACTGAGAGGGGAGATGGCGACGCCCAAGACATAAACTCCCCGCGTGACGACACGCGTTCACATCCCCAAGCGCACCACGCGGCCCCTGACGCAGCGAGGTCAGCAGCCGTCGCGCGCGACGTCTGGGCGCGTGCTCATCCTTGAGCTTGAGGGCGCGCTGGCGGATCTCACGACGAAGGATCCGCGTCTGAACAACTGGGGGCCGCAGGGTGAGTCGAATGCTTGGCGGGCGCATCAGGCGCGCTGGACGCAGCTGCGTGCGGAGCTTGGGCGTGCGCCGGAGGATGCGTACCTCGCGGCCAAGGCATGGGCGGATGCGAAGCAGAGCGAGCCCTTGGAGACGCGCGCGCTCTTGGCCTTTGCGTTCGATTCTGAGCCCTATGCCGATGCGTTGCTGCGTGATGCGCGGGCGCAAGGGGTGCGGCCTGCGGTGCTGACGTTGGCCTTCAGCAGTGCGCGCGAGGTTCAGCTCATTGCCGAGGTGGGTGCAGGGATTGCGGCGAAGCATCCGGCGGCGGCGCTGGAGCGTGTGGCGGATCTGCTCGAGAGGTTCGCGTCCGATGCGCCCGCGCTGGAGAGGATCTTTCTCGCGTGGTTCAAAGAAGCCGAGGCGCTCGCGGGCGCCTCAAGGCCGTCGCAGGGGTTCATCGATGCGCTCGCGTGTGTGGGCACACAGGGCGCGGCGGAGAAGGTCGTGCAGACGCTGGGCACGGCACAAGGGAAGCTGCTTGCGACGCGCTACTTCAAGCGCTTTCCCGAGCTCGCACCTCTGGCCCTTGCGCCGCTGATCAAGAAGCGCGGCAAGGTGGGCGATACGGCGAAGGTGCTGCTGGAGACGTTCGTGGCGGCGAGCGCAAAAGAGGAGGCCGTCGCGCCGCCGAAGGAGGAGGCCGAGGGCACATCGGAGGGGCCGCCGATCCTGCGTGAGCCGCCCTGGCGGAGCTGGGCCAAGTCGGGCTTTCTCGTGATCGACGAGCCGCCGACGCCGAACTTCGCGCTGCCTCCAGAGGCGGCTGCAAAGCACGATCGGCACGCTTGGGTGGCGAAGCTTCCCTCGCTTCCGCTGAGCGCCGTGACGACCTCGGGTGCGGCGTTCTTTGTCGCGCATGCCTGGCACACGAAGAAGGCCGAGCGCGCGGATGCGGAGGTGTGGCTGGAGACGTTTGCGCCGATTGCGGCCTATGGGCTCATCACGTTTGTCATCGGGCCGCCGGGGCCCTCGCGCACGATTGCGACGACGGCACTGCGCCATGTGTGGAAGACGCTCGGTGAGGATCGTGGGACCAAAATTCTCGCGCGCTGGTGCGACGACACGGGCCAGGCCGCGACGCTGATCGTCCCGAGCGTGCTTGCGATCCTCAAGGCCGATGCGCGCTGGGAGTGCCCCTCGACGCCGACGGCGATGCCGAGCTTCGTCGTGCTCTCGGCTCTGCCGATCGTGCGCACGAAGGAGGGCCAAGAACTCACCGAGAAGGCGCGGCGGCACCTGGTGGAGATGATGGTGTTCGCAGGTGCCGATGAGAGCGCGCAGCGGACGGAATATGTTGGTGTCGCCGAGGCGCGTGAGGCGCTCGATGCAGGCTCTCTCGATGCGTTCAGCTGGGCGCTTTATGAGACGTGGACGGCCGTGGGCGTGCGCACCAAGACGAGCTGGCCGCTCCATCAGCTCGCGTTCTTTGGTGGGCCCAACACAGAGCATCGGTTGAGTGCGCAGATACGTTCGATGGCCGCGGAGGCATCCGTCGAGCGCGCGCTCACGGCGACGTCAGTCTTGGCGCGTCTCAAGACCTTGCGTGCGCTCGTGCATCTCGCCGCGCTGGAGCACAGCAAGAATGAGCGTGTGCGCGAGCAGGCGCGTGCGTTGCTCGCACAGGCAGCATCCGATCGCGGCGTGAGCCTGCATGCGCTGATGGACGAGCTCGTGCCGAGCGTGAGCATGGAATCGACCACGCGCGATGAGGCCATGGTGGCTGAACTCGAGAGCGCGACGAAGGCGCAGTCGAAGCGACTTGAGCGCGCGATGTGCACGCGTGCCACGTGGCCGCTTGAGCGCTTTCGATCGCACTTCATCGCGCAACCCTTCTTGCGCCAGATGAGCCTTGGGATCTTGTGGAGTGCATCGCGCGAGACAGAGCGCACATGCTTTCGCGTGGCGGAAGACGGCACGTTTGCGAACGTCGAGGATGCGACCTTGGAGCTCGACGAGGGCGTGCAGATCCGCATCCCGCATGCCCTCGAGCTCGACGCTGAGACGCGCGCGCATTGGGCCCAGCGCTTCGCCGAGTACCAGCTCACGCAGCCCTTCGATCAGCTTGGCCGCGAGGCCTTCACGCTCGCACCCGAAGAAGTGGGCAGCGCGTCGCTTCCGCGCCTGATGGGCACGCGCGGCGAGACCGCACTCTTCTTCGCCTTGGAGCAACGCGGCTGGTCGATTCTCGGCGCGCGTGTGGAGGTCTTCGGCGCAGAGAAGGCGCGCCTTCGCTTCACGCTCAAGACGCCGGTGAACCTGGTGCAGCCGCGCACGACGCCGACGTTTGAAGTCATCCACGCGGGCTTCATGGAGGACGCGAGCGCGCCGCGAACATGGAGCGACCTCGAGCTCAGCGAGCTCTTGCGGGACCTCGCACCTCTCACGCGCTGAGCCGTTCGGGCTTCGGTGTGCGTCTTCTGGTTCCGTTCTGCGCCGCGTTCATTCGAGCGTCGTTGACAGCGCTGGCAGCAGGCCCCGAAGAGCAGGCCTTGGCGCCGAGTCGGCAGGCGCGCGGAACCACCCAGAAGGATGCGCGCGCGCAAGCCTTCCCTTCGCCGCGATGACGCATCCAGCATCAACGCGGCGTTCAGTCATTCTCGTGCTCGCTCGTGTTCCACTGCTGACGGCGGGCGGCTCGATGTGTAGTCCGATGCGGTACCTCGCACCTCTCACGCGCGCTGAGCCGTTCGGGCTTCGGTGTGGGACCAAAAGCTGACTGGACGCCGCGCCGCTTCGACGATGCGCCTTCACGCGCGAGGGCTGCGTAGCCTCGCTGGCTGCGTTGTGGGTGGTTCCGCACGTGGCCAGTCTCGACGCAAAGGCCGCGTTCATTCGAGCGCCTTGAAGAGCAGGCCTTGGCGCCGAGTCGGCAGGCGTGCGGAACCAGTTCAGTAGTCCGATGCGGTACCTCGCACCTCTCACGCGCTGAGCCCTCGCAACGACGCGTGGTGTAGGCTCGCGCGCATGACGCTCGGTACGATCCTCATCGTCGACGACGAGAAGAACATTCTCTCTACTTTGTCCCGCGCGCTCCGCGTTGAGGACTACGACGTGGACGTCGCGGGCTCGGCGGAGATTGCCCTCGAGAAGGTGCGCACGCGTGCCTACGACGCCTTCCTGCTCGACGTGAATATGCCGGGCCGCACAGGGCTTGAGCTCTTGAAGTCGCTGCGCGATCTGAAGATTGAAGCGCCCATCTTGGTGATGAGTGGGCAGGGCACGATTGAGATCGCGCTCGAAGCGACGCGCCTGGGTGCGCATGACTTTCTGGAGAAGCCGATCGGCACCGATCGCCTTCTGCTCTCGCTCGCACGAGCCCTCGAACACGCGCAGCTCTCGCAGGAGAACAAGACGCTCAAGGAGCGTGCGGGCGATGTCTCAGGGTTGCTCGGCGAGAGCGCGCCGATGCGGAAGCTGCGTGAGCAAATCGAGCTTGCAGCGCATGCGAGTGCGACGGTGCTCGTCATGGGTGAGCGCGGGACGGGCAAAGAGCTTGTCGCCGCGGCCATCCATCGCGGGAGCCGTCGCAGCAAGGGCCCCTTCGAGAAGATGAACTGCGCAGCCGTGCCCGCCGAGCTTGTGGAGAGCGAGCTCTTTGGACACGAGGCCGGCGCGTTCACCGGCGCGACCAAGCAGCGTCGCGGCAAGTTCGAGCGCGCGCACAAGGGCACGCTCTTTCTCGACGAGGTCGGCGACATGCCGCTCCCGATGCAGGCCAAGCTCTTGCGTGTGCTGCAGGAGGGCGAGATCGAGCGCGTCGGTGGTGGCGACTTGCTGAAGGTCGAAGTGCGCGTCGTGGCCGCGACGAACAAGCCGCTGCGCAAAGAGATCGAAGAAGGGCGCTTTCGCGCAGACCTCTTTGATCGCTTGAATGTTGTGCCGCTGCGCGTGCCTGCCTTGCGAGAGCGCATGGAGGATGTCGCGCTGCTTGCTGCGCACTTCCTTCGGGCTGCGTGCATCCAAAATGATCGACGCGGAAAGAGCTTCACCGAGGGCGCCCTCTCGGCCCTCGCTCGCTATGACTTCCCGGGCAACGTGCGCGAGCTGCGCAACCTCGTGGAGCGCCTTGTGATCCTCTCGCCGGGCGATGAGATCACCGAGCCCGATGTGCGCATGCAACTACCGATGGCGGCTGGCGGCGGTGGCGCAGGCGGTGGCTATTTCAGGCCTGGTGTGCCGCTCGATGAGATGGTGCGTGAGGCCGAGAAAGACCTCGTGCTGCGCGCGCTGGAGCATCACCAAGGGCACGTCACGCGTACGGCGGAGGGCCTTGGGCTCGAGCGCAGCCACCTCTACAAGAAGATGAAGGCGCTCGGCATTCGCGAGGGCAAAAAGGACGGCGACGCGGACGAGTAGCGCCTCAGAGGACGCTGCGCAGCGCGGCCACAAAGCGCGCTGTCTCCTCGATCACCTCGTCGATGAGCCGGTCGTTCTTCTCGAGCTTGCCCGCACGCGTGCGCGCCTCCAGCGCCTGCAAGCTCCACACGACGCGAGGCGCTCCGAAGTTGCTCACGGCGCCTCGGTAGGCGTGCGCAGTCTCGGCGCAGCCTGCCGCGTTGCCTGCTGCACTCGCGACCCGCAATGCCTCGGTGTAGCGATCGACACGGTCCACAAAGAGCTGCGCGAGCTCTCGAAAGAGTTCGACGTCATCACCCATCCGCACGAGCGCAGCGGGATAGTCAAAGACCTCCAGCTCTGCGGGGGCCGTGACGGGCAGAGGCAGGGGCTTTGTGCTCACGGTGAGCGTTGTCGCTTCGATCGCACGCGCGAGCTCGGTGAAGACAATCGGCTTGGCCACGTAGTCATCCATCCCGGCATCCAAACAACGCTCGCGGTCGCCCTGCATCGCATGCGCGGTCATCGCCACAATGGGTGTTCGTGTCCCTCGCTCACGCTCCAGCGCGCGAATGCGCTCCGTCGCCTCGAAGCCGCCCATCTTGGGCATCTGCAGATCCATCAGCACAAGATCGAAGGGCGTGTCCTTGGACTCGCGAATGAGCTCCACAGCCTCCGCACCGTTGTCCGCAAGCGTCGCCACGTGCCCAAGCTTCGCGAGCAAGCGCATCGCAAGCCGTTGGTTGATCACGTTGTCTTCTGCGAGGAGGACGCGCAGCGCGCGCTCCTGCGTCCGTCGCGTGAGCGGCTGCGTATCGCCGCATGCGACCTCGTGCTTGGCACCGAGTGCTTCGAGAATCGCAGCGAGCAAATCGTCTTGGCCCACTGGCTTGGTCAGCGCCTGCGCGATGCCGAGCTTTGCGAGACGCGCGCGGTCTGCACCCAGGCCCATCGACGAGAGCATCATGATCGTCGCCTGCGGTTGAAGTGACTCGGTGCGGATCTGCTCTGCGAGCGCAAAGCCATCGAGGTCGGGCATCTGCGCATCGAGCAGGAGGAGCGCGAAGGACCGGCCCGCCGAGCGTTGCGTGCGAAGGATGCGCAGCGCCTCCGACGCACTCGAGGCGAGCTCTGGACGCATGCCCCAGTTGCGCACCAGGTCTTGCAGAATGCGTCGATTCGTTGCGTTGTCATCGACGATGAGCACCCCAAGCCCGACGAGCTGCTTCGCGCTCCAGCGCACCTTCGAGCCCAGCGCAGCAGAGGCGTACGGCGTGGCAAACGTGAAGCTGAATGTGCTGCCCTCGCCAAGCTTGCTCGCG
>JBILQT010000422.1:0-5134 GCA_044373065.1 Sandaracinaceae bacterium | reverse complement strand
AGCATCCTGGTGCTCGTCGTGATCGCCGCGATTGTGTTCGACTACATCAACGGCTTTCACGACGCAGCGAATGCGATCGCAACGGTGGTCTCCACGGGCGTCTTGCCCCTTCGCAGTGCGACGTTCATCGCAGGCGTGTTCAACTTCGTGGGTGCCATGTCGGGCACCGCGGTGGCTGCGACGATCGCGACGGGCTTCGCCGACCCGGCCGATGTCACGCAGTCTGTGGTGCTTGCCGCGCTGCTCGGTGCGAGCGTGTGGAACATCATCACGTGGTGGTACGGCATCCCCTCCTCAAGCTCGCACGCGCTGATCGGTGGGCTTGCCGGAGCGGTCGTGGCGCGCGGTGGTGTGGACGCGTTTCGCTGGCCGACACTTGGTCAGAAAGTGCTCCTACCGCTTGTGCTCTCGCCCACCCTCGGCTTCATCGTCGCGTTCTTTCTGATGGTCGGGTTGATGTGGTTCTTCCGACGTCAGCCTGCGAACAAGGTGCATCGCATCTCGCGTCGCCTGCAGCTCGTGAGTGCATGCGCGATGGCGTTCTCCCATGGCTCCAATGATGCGCAGAAGTCGATGGGCATCATCACGCTCGCGCTCGTCTCGTACACGACGGCAGGTCACACGCTGCCTGCGATGTTGGCGCCGGTGGGCATGGAGGTGCCGACCTGGGTCATCGTCGCGTGTGCGAGCGCCATTGCACTCGGAACGCTCGCGGGTGGGGAGCGCATCATCAAGACGATGGGCACCAAGATCATCCGCATCACGCCGCTTCAGGGCTTTGCGGCGGAGACGGCGGGCACCATCACCATCTTGCTCGCGAGCCGCGTGGGCGTGCCCGTCTCGACAACTCACTGCATCAACGCCTGCATCATGGGCGTCGGCGCCTCGAACCGTGTGAGCGCGGTGCGCTGGGGCGTGGCGGGCAACATTCTGATCGCCTGGGTGATGACCTTGCCTGCCAGCGCTGCGATGGCGTTCCTCATTTCCGCGCTGCTCTCGCTCATTGGTGAGTAGTCATCCTCGCCAGAGGCGCGCACGCTCTTCGAAGAGGTTTCCATGCGCAGGCTTCGTGGTCTCAAATCGCTCGTTCATGATGCCATCGACAAGACGGTGGACCTCGTTGGGGAAGGGCACGAGTCCACCGCGCGCAACGTGATGCGCGTGACCGACCACGTGCCCGACATCGCCGAGGATGCACGCCGCATCAACGCTTGGCGCGAGGTCGGAACCCGCGGTGTGCTCGGGGCGATCAAGGCCAGCAATCGCCTCGTCCAAAAGGCGACGGACGTCGCGCTCGATGTCGCGGAGAAGGTTGCAGCACCAAGCGGCGTGATGCGCGAGGAGCCTGTGCCGATGCGCTCGGATGCGATGTCGCGCGAGGGGCTCAAGGCAAGTTGGGTCAAGGATGCAGCGATCGCAGCGGTGAATGCCGCAGTGGGCGATCACCTTCATTCACAAGGCAACGGGCTCGCGCTCGCGATGGAGATGCGCGTCTCCGATCGCTACGTCATGCCCGACGAGACCGACTGGAAGGGCGTGCGCAGGATCGCCGTGTACGTGCATGGTCTGGGCACGACGGAGTGGAGTTGGTGCTTGGAGAGCGCCGCGTACCACGGTGATGCCGCGATGAATTTCGGGGTCATGCTGGAGCGCGACCTGGGCATTCGACCCGTCTTCATTCGCTACAACACGGGGCAGCACGTCTCGCAGAACGGAAGGCAGCTTGCCATCTTGCTGGAGACGCTCGCACGCTCGGCGCCCGACCTCGAGGAGTTGATCCTCATCGGTCACAGCATGGGTGGTCTTGTGGTGCGCAGCGCCTGCCACTACGGCCAAACGCAAGAGGCGCTCTGGGTCCAGAAGACGCAGCGTGTTTTCTGCCTTGGCTCACCGCATCGCGGAGCACCGCTCGAGAAGTTCGGCAATGTCGTCACGGGTGTGCTCGGCGCCATTGATCTGCCGGGGACACTCATCGTCGCGCGCATCCTTGAGGGGCGAAGCGCGGGCATCAAAGACCTGCGTCATGGCGCCCTCGTCGATGAGGACTGGCTTGGGAAAGATCCCGATGCGTTGCTCGACGAAGGGCGCGCCCTGGTGCCCCTCTTGCCGCACATTCGCTATCACTTCGTGTCGGCCACGATCACGCAAGACCCAACGCATCCACTGGGTCAGCTGATTGGCGACATCCTCGTACGCGAGGGCAGCGCGCAGGGCCCGAAGGTCGAGCCCGAGAGCCGCACCTTTGCGATTGAGACGGCGCGCTTTGGCGGTGTGCTGCACCACCAGCTTCAGAATCACCCAGGCGTGTACGAGGTGATTCGCAACGCGTGCACGCCCGCCGATGTTGCGGCGGAGGGCATTGGTCTCAGCGAGGCGGCAGATTCCGAAGCACGGGATACGAGCCAGGGAACTCGGCCCACACGGCAGTGAAATCCCACGTCGACATTGGCGCGTTGCTGGCCGTGTGGAAGTAGGTGGGCATCATCGCGCCGTCGATGCCTCGGCCCATGCCCATGTCGGGTCGGCAGGAGCCTCCGCAGGCCCGGGTCAAACCCATCACGCTGGAGTCGTAGTAGACGTCGATGACATCGGCCTCGAGGGTCTCGGTGATGGCGCCTGTGCTTGCGGGGCCGTGAAGCTCGGTGGCTGCAAACGAGCGCGCCACGCTGCCCCGACGCGTGCCGCTGGTGATGTTCTGCGCGACGATCCCACCGACGTTGTTCCCGGTTCCAGTGAGTGTCATCGCTGACCTACTGCGCTCGAGGTTCGTGCCGATCGAAGCACCGATCACGCCGCCGACGTACGACCATCCCGCAGGCCCGCTGCAGAGGTAGCGCGCCGCGTCGACGCGTCCTCCGGGGGCTACGCCGGCAGCGCCGCCAGAAGCCTCGCCGGTGCTCCACACATCGTGAATCTCACTGCGTGATGCCCAGGCGACGATGCCGCCCGTGATGCCACCGCTGTTGCCGAGCACGATGTCCGCGGCGGCCTCGCTGATTGTCCCCGAGTCGAGATCGCCCACGACCCCGCCCACGTAGTAGCAGCGTTCTGGCGCGCTCAGATTTGTCGCGCTTCCCGTCACCAAGACACGCGTCACGGAGCCTCGTTGGAGCTGCCCAATGACACCGCCAACAAAACGATCGGTGCTCTGGATGACGACAGCGGCCCGAGTGTCCGAGACCTGCGTGTTTGAGGCCGTACCGATGACCCCGCCTACGTACGTGCGACCGGAGACGCTTCCTTCGACACGCACACGGGCAATGTTCATGCGTGCACCGCGTCCCACCAGAAGCGCAGTCGCATCGACACCGACCACCTGCGCATCTCGGACCGTGAGGTCGGTGATGCGTGTGTCTGCCGCGGACGCAAAGAGCCCTGCGCCACCCGCGCCAGTGACCGTGACGCGGAGGCCGGAAATGGTGTGACTGCCACCGTCCAAGGTGCCCTGGAATGCGCGCGTCGATCCAATGGGCGTGAACGCAGAAGCCCCAAGATCGATATCGTTCTGAGGGCGAAAAAACGCGCCCGAGGGTGTCTCTTCGGCGGCCATCGAACGCAGTTGTTCTGCTGCGCAAAGAAGGAACGGATCGCTCTCGCTCCCCGAGCCGGATTGGTCGTAGCGCACGAAGCTCGCGCAGGTGGGCGCATCCACGTGCGTGACGTCGAACACGCTGGCTGCATCCGGTGCTGCATCGGGCGCGTCGTAGCGATGTCGACCGCAGCCTTCTGCAATCACCCCGATGAGCACGCATCGCAACGTGACGCTCACTCGGCGTGCGTTGCGACGGGTGGATTCCGAGGTCGACATCGCAGCAGTACAACATCGAGCGACCACGTCGCGCCAAGCTTCCTTCCTGCGCAGGATCGCCCTCAGCGCGGGCGTGTTTCGACCATGGTGCGCTTGGTGATAGTATTGAAATATTGAATCAATGCAGCTTGCCCGAGGTGAGAATCACGATCTCATCGCTCGCTCGCTCGGTGGCACGCCACATCGTCCAATCCTTCTCGCGATGCCGCGACATCACGCTTGGTCGTGTGTGTCTTCTTGCGCGTCGAACATCGCCGCAGCCGCGCTTCCACCGCGGTAGCGTGCCCCACCGATGACGTTCTTCTTCGACCGTGCCTCGCTCCACAGGCGCGCGCTCGCAACGCGCGAGGCGTATGCAGCGGCTCATCCATACCCGCATGCTGTGTTCGACTCCTTTCTCGGCGAAACACAGGCCCGCCATCTCTCCGCGGCCTTTCCACCGCCAACGCATCCCGGCTTCTTGCGCCGCGATCACGTCGAGCAAGCCGCGCGGCTTGGGCAGCTTCAGCGGAAGAATTTTGAGGGCGTCGATCCAGCGATTCGTTGCCTGCTCCATGAGTTCAACGGGATGGCGTTCATCGATTTTCTGGAGACGCTCACGGGCATCGAGGGGCTCATCCCAGACCCGCACTTTCGTGGCGCAGGGCTCTCCATCACGCTGCCGGGTGGGCACCTTGCGCTGCATGCAGACTTCAATCGCGACAGGGCCCGTCACCTCGCGCGGCGCGTGACGGCCCTCTACTACCTGGCTGCCGACTGGGAGCCCTCGTGGGGCGGCGCACTCGAACTCTGGGATGCGTCGTGCTCGACGTGCGAGGCCTCGTACCTGCCCATGCTCGATCGGCTCATCGTGATGGCGCATGGCGATGCGTATTGGCACGGGCATCCGGCGCCGCTCGCCTGCCCCGAGGGCCGCTTTCGCGCGGTGATTGCATCTTATTTCTATACAGCCGAATCGAGCGCGGAAGACGAGCGTGCGCACAGCGCGCTTTGGGCGAAGTAGGGAGGGCCGCACCCAAGGGTGATGCGCGCGACGTGTCTCTTGCCGGCATGACAACTCGACGTCGAACGCTCGCGTTCACCCTCACGGCCACGACCTTGGCCCTCTCGGCAGGGCTCCTCCCTGGCGCGATGGCGCGTGCACAGGTGCCCCCTGAGTTGGAGTTGGCGCGTGCGCTCGCGCGTGCACAAGAGCTTGGTCTGCCGCTCGTGGTGGTTGTGGTGCCTCGCGAAGATGACGCGCGTCAGGCGCGTGCGGAGAGACTCGGCGACTTCTTCCTCCGCGGCCCGCGCGATGCGCTTGCGTTGCTCGGTCTCGCCGAGTTG
>JBILQT010000421.1:0-5157 GCA_044373065.1 Sandaracinaceae bacterium | reverse complement strand
ATCGACGCTGACGGGTGCAGAGAGCCCCGACGTAAGCAACGACGCGAACCCTGACGACGCGTCGACCCGCGGTGGCTACGACGCACCGGACGAGGTCTCGGACGAGACAACGGATTCGATCGACGCAGACGACCTGCGCGGCGAAGGCACAGACGACGAGGAGTGACGATGTCCATCGAACGTTGGCGTGAGCGGGTAAACCAAGAACTCGCAGGCGCGAGCTTCGATGCACTTGTGACCAGAACCGGCGGCCTTCAGGTTCAACCGCTCTACACGCAAGCTCCAGCCAATCCGTTGGCGGCGCACGTGGGAGCGGTCGACCTCGGCATTTGTCTTGGCGCCTCGGCGGTGCACGGCGAGGGCGAGGTGTGGCGCATCGGCGGCGGCGAAGGTCGCATCGTCGAGACGAAGTCATCGCTCACCGAGCGCGGCACTTCGGTGGTGAGCGCGCTCTTTGAGGCCGACCAGGGGACGTCGGCGGTGCTTGAAGTTGCGCTCGTAGTCGCCCGCATGCTGGATGCGCAACGTGCGGGAACGTTCAGCGGGACGCTCGCGCTCACAACCTCCGAGGAACTCTACGTGAGCGTGGCGAAGGTGCGCGCGTTGCGCCTGCTTGCACGTCGCGCGCTGGCGGGTTGGCGTAATGGAGACGTGCGCATCTTGGCCCGTACGTCGCTTCTCTCGTTCTCGCGGATCGACCCGGAAACGAACGCGATTCGCGCGACGATCGGATGCTGTGCCGCCATGGTGGGCGGCGCGGATTTCGTCGCGACGGCGCCCTTCGATGTGCTCACGGGCGCGCATGAAACGGGCGCACGGCTTGCGTTCACGACGGGTCTTGTGGCGACGATGGAGTCGTATCTTGCAGCGAGCGATGACGCTTCGCGCGGGAGCTATGCGATCGAGACGCTCACCGATGAGCTCGCGCGCGCGTCGTGGACGCATGTGCGCGCATTGGAGGCGGCGGGCGGCGTGGGTGCAGCGCAGGCGAGCGCAGAAGCGCTTTGGCGCAGTGATGCAGAGCGCTACGCGAAGGCCGTTGCAACGCAGCGCATCGCACGCGTGGGCGCGACGAAACTCGCGCTTGTGGATGCGAATGTGGAGGGCGCGCTTCAGCCCGAGTTCGCGCACATCGCGCGCGACACAGCGGCCATCGAAGCCTGGCGTGAGCATGCGCCGAAGACGCCCGTGCTTGCCCTGATTCTGGGTGATGCACGCAAGCTAAGCGCGCGTGCGGACTACGTTGCGGAGCTCTTCACCACACTCGGCTCGCCAGTCGAGCGCGCGTACATGCCGAGCGCGGAGCCGATGCAGTCCATCATCGTTGTCGTCGCTGAAGACGCATCATTTGCAACGCTCGCGCAGCTCATTGCCACGCTCCCGAGAACCGCGACCATCGTGGTCGCTGGCAAGCCTGGTGCGCATGAAGCCGCGCTGCGTGAGGCAGGCGTGAAGAGCTTTGTGTTCGTCGGAATGAACGTGCTCACGACCGCGCGCGACATCTTCCAGGTGAAGTCATGAATCGCTTCCTCGATCTTGAGTTCGATGCGCTGCCAGCGCCGGAAAGCCTTCTGACAGAAGGTGTTGCGCGACAGACGCCGGATGGGCTCACGGTTGATCACGCACCCCAAGTGCATGCGTGGTCGCACCTCAATGCCATCCCTGGTGAGGCGCCTTTCCTCCGCGGACCGCACAGCACGATGTACGTCCAGCGCCCGTGGACGATTCGTCAATACGCCGGCTTCTCCACCGCCGAGGCGAGCAACGCGTTCTATCGGCGTAACTTGGCGGCCGGTCAGATGGGCCTCTCGGTGGCCTTCGACCTCGCGACGCATCGTGGCTACGACTCGGATCATCCGCGCGTGATTGGCGATGTCGGCATGGCCGGTGTGGCGATCGATTCGCTGCTCGACATGCGCCTTCTCTTCGAGGGCATCCCGCTCGATCGCATGAGCGTGTCGATGACGATGAATGGCGCGGTGCTTCCGATTCTTGCGCTCTTCATCGTCGCGGCAGAAGAGCAGGGCGTTCCGCAAAGCAAGCTCTCGGGGACGATTCAGAACGACATCCTCAAAGAGTTCATGGTGCGGAATACCTATATCTTCCCGCCTGCACCCTCGATGCGGATCATCGGTGACATCTTCGCGCACACGGCGAAGCACATGCCGAAATGGAACAGCATCAGCATCTCCGGCTACCACATGCAGGAGGCTGGAGCGACGGCGGATCTCGAGCTCGCGTATACGCTCGCCGATGGCCTCGAGTACCTGCGCACGGGGCTCGCATCGGGCCTCACGATCGATGAGTTCGCACCGCGTCTCTCGTTCTTCTTCGCCGTCGGCATGGACTACTTCGTCGAGGTCGCGAAGCTTCGTGCGGCGCGCTTTCTCTGGTCTGAAATCGTCCAGCGCTTTGCACCGAAGGACCCGCGCTCATCGATGTTGCGCACGCATTGTCAGACGTCGGGATGGAGCCT
The DNA here is from genome assembly GCA_044373065.1 of Sandaracinaceae bacterium. GTDB lineage: Bacteria > Myxococcota_A > Polyangia > Polyangiales > Sandaracinaceae > JAFLCL01. Next base: position 2,681 of record JBILQT010000421.1, on the reverse strand, counting down.
CACGGCCAAGGATGCGTGGACGAATGTCGCGCGTACCTGCATCGAGGCGATGGCCGCGACGGCCGGGCAAACACAGTCGTTGCATACGAACTCGCTCGATGAGGCGATTGCGCTTCCGACGGATGCGAGCGCGCGCATCGCACGCAACACGCAGCTCGTGCTGCAGATGGAGAGCGGCATCACCAAGACGGTCGACCCGTGGGGTGGAAGCGCGCTCGTCGAGTCGCTCACGCATCAGCTGATTGAGGCTGCGCGCAAGCACATCGACGAGATCGAAGCGATGGGCGGGATGACCAAGGCCATCGAAGCGGGCTTCCCCAAGCTGCGCATCGAAGAGGCTGCAGCGCGCACGCAGGCGCGCATCGACTCGGGGCGTCAGGCGATCATCGGCGTGAACCGCAATCAGCTCGCGGTGGAGCCCAAGCTCAACGTGCTCAAGGTCGACAACGCGAGCGTGCGTGCATCGCAACTGGCGCGCCTCGAGAAGCTTCGAACGGAGCGCGATGAAGATGCGCTTCAGCGCTCACTGGATGCGCTCACGCGTGGCGCGGAGAACGGTGAGAACCTCCTCGCGCTGTCGATTGAGGCAGCGCGGGCGAAGGCCAGCGTGGGCGAGATGACGTATGCGCTGGAGAAGGTCTTTGGCCGTCACGAGGCGCGCATTCAGACGGTGCAGGGCGTCTACCGGAGCGAGAGCGTGGACAATCGCGAAGCGGTCGATCGAGTGCGTACAAGGTCGGCCGCGTTTGAGACGCTCAGTGGTCGTCGGCCGCGCATCCTTGTGGCGAAGATGGGCCAAGACGGACACGACCGCGGTCAGAAAGTGATCGCGACTGCGTTCGCGGATCTCGGCTTCGATGTGGATGTCGGCCCGCTCTTTCAGACGCCTGAAGAGACGGCGCGGCAAGCCGCTGAAAACGACGTGCACATCGTCGGCCTGAGCTCGCTTGCGGCAGGGCATCTCACGCTCGTTCCGGGGCTTGCAAAGGCGCTGCGTGATGTGGGCCGCGAGGACATTCGCATCGTCGTGGGCGGTGTGATTCCGCCGGATGACTACGAGGCGTTGCGCGCTGCGGGTGCGGTTGCGATCTTCGGCCCAGGCACGGTCATCGCGGATGCCGCGAATGAGCTCCTCGCCATCCTCGAAGCGGATGTGCATGCCGCGGATGCTACGTCAGCAAACCCCATGGCCAGGGGCTACAACGGAGACGCGTGAGGCCGCTCTCGATCGACGTTCTCGTCGAGGGCGTGAGGCGCGGTGACCGAGCCTCGGTGGGTCGCGCGATCACGCTCGTAGAATCCAAGCGCGAAGCCGATGTGCCGCTTGCGCAAGCCCTGCTGACGCAGCTGATGCCCTTTGCCGGCAAGGCGATGCGCATTGGCTTCACGGGCGTGCCTGGCGCGGGCAAGAGCACGCTGCTCGAGCTCCTGGGGACGACGCTTTGCGATCGCGGACATCGCGTGGCCGTGGTCGCAGTGGACCCTTCCAGCGTGATGAGTGGCGGCAGCATCCTTGGCGACAAGACGCGCATGACCAAGCTCGCGCGCCACGAGAATGCCTTCGTGCGGCCTGCAGCGAGCTCTGGAGCCCTCGGTGGCGTTGCGCCCAAGACACGCGACGCGATGACGATTCTGGAGGCTGCTGGCTACGACATCGTCTTTGTGGAGACGGTCGGCGTCGGCCAATCCGAGACGACCGTGCGCGACCTCGTCGACACCTTCGTCTGGCTGACGATTCCGAATGCTGGCGATGAGCTGCAAGGCATCAAGCGCGGCGTGCTTGAGCTGGTGGAAGTCATCGTCGTGCACAAGGCCGACGGTGAGCGCGAGGTTGCTGCCAAGCGCGCGGCGAGCGAGCTCTCCAACGCCTTTCACTACCTGCAGCGCACGCATCCCGAATGGGAAACGCCGGTGCTCCTGGTGAGCAGCTACGAGGGGCGCGGCATCGATGCGCTGTGGGAGACGATTCAGCGTCATCACGCGCTGATGGAGACCTCAGGGGAGCTGACGAGGCGACGCGCCAAGCAGGCCACGCGCGCGATGTGGGCTGAGCTTGAGCGCTCCTTCCTCGTCTGGATTCACGCCGACCCGAAGCTGCGCGCGCATGTCGAAAAGTTAGAGGTGGAAGTCGCCGCTCAGCAAAAAACAGCAGGCATGGCAGCGCTCGAAGTGCGGCGCGCGATGCGGCTCAGTTCCGTCTGATTCACCAAGCGTTGTGCGCGTCCATCCAACGAATTGTCTGCCAGTACATCCACGCGGAACCAAAGAGCACGACGCCACCGTATCCAGTCCGCGCGCCGAAAATGAGCGCGTAGGTGAGGGCTCCGATGGCCGTGGCGAGCGACAAAAAGACCCAGGACCATTGGGCTTTGCGCGTCGGTGAACCGAACAGCGAGGCTCGGACCCACCATGGCTTCTTCAACTCGGACATCCGCAATCTCGTATCAAAGTCCCGAGGAGCGCAAGCTCTCTTCGGCTTCCTTCGTGCGCGGAAGATGAATGCCGCACTCCTTCTTCTCGCCGAGGTTGCGACCGTCGCGCTCATCTTGGTTGAGCGCCGTGGGTGAGGTCGAGTGCCAGTCGCCGATGGAGCGGTAGCCGTAGGCGTAGAGCGGGTGATAGGGGAGGTCGTGGGCCTCCATGTAGTTCTTCACATCTTCGCGCGTCCATCCCAGGATCGG
>JBILQT010000420.1:0-5159 GCA_044373065.1 Sandaracinaceae bacterium | reverse complement strand
GAGAGGCTCGCGATGGCGCAGCGGCTGCTGCGTCAGGAGATGTGATCAGTCTTGAGGACCCCCTGGACCCCCGCCGCTTTCGATCTGTCACGTCGCTGGGGATGCTTGCGCCAGAGAACTTGAGCGGGGTTCAGCTGGATGCCTGAGCCTCGGTTGGGTGGTCCCTCTGCTGCTTGCGGCAGCGATGGCAGTGCAGGCGTTGCGTGCCCACCTGCCGGCGCTTGTTCCTAGCGACCCGGTCCGTTTCGATGGCGCGTTTGGGGCGCGGTGCGCGCGACTGAGTGGCTTCGTTTCGGGTCGCTGCTCGGTCTGGGTCGCTGACTCTGTCTCGGTCGCTGCTCGGTCTCGGTCGCTGACTCTGTCTCGGTCGCTGCCGCTGTCTCGGTCGCTGCCTCTGTCTCGGTCGCTGCCTCTGTCTCGGTCGCTGCCTCTGCCTCGGTCGCTGCCTCTGTCTCGGTCGCTGCCGCTGTCTCGGTCGCTGCCTCTGCCTCGGTCGCTGCCTCTGTCTCGATCGCTGCCTCCCTCGCGGCCTCTGTCGCTGCCGCCTGGCGCGTTTGGCGCTTGTCGCTCTCGATGCTTGCAGCGAGAGTCGCGCGATGACGGCAACTCGACTGACTCGCGTCCATGTGGCTGGGTTTCGCTCGCTTCGCGATGTGACGCTCGACCTGGGTGCGGCGACGCTGCTCATCGGTGCGAATGGAGCGGGGAAGTCGAACTTGCTCTCGCTGCTGCGCATGGTGGCGCTCATGCGGACGCGTTCGCTGCGTCGCTTTGTGGGCGAGCAGGGCGGTGCCTCAGCGCTGCTGCACTACGGGGCGGCGACGACGCGTGAGCTGAGCTTCACGTTGTCGTTCACCGATGCACGCGGGCCGGGGGCGTACGCGGTGCGGCTTGGTCATGCGGCGGGGGACTCGCTCGTCTTCCTCGATGAGCGCTTCGTGTTCGACTCACTGCCTGCGCCCGTTCTCTTTGGCGATGGCCACGCGGAGTCGCTCGTGGGCGAGCACGACAAGCCGCTTCAACTGACGTTCTTTCACTTCCACGACACGTCTTCGACGTCACCGCTCAGGCAGAACTCCGCGCAGTCCGAGAACACCTCGCTGCAGCCTTTCGGCGGCAACCTCGCGGCCTTCCTCTATCGGCTTCGTCACTCGCGCGAGACTTCGTTTCAGCATGCGTGGAACGTGATCGAGTCACTCGTCCAGCGCGTCGCGCCCTACATCAAAACCCTCGAGCCCGCGCTCGTTGCACCCGAGTCAGCCAACTCCGCGGTGCGGCTCTACTGGACCGATCAGCGCGACCATCGCTTCGACGTGCACGACCTCTCCGACGGGACGCTGCGCGCGATCGCGCTCTTCACCGCACTCGCACAGCCAGAAGAGACGCTCCCGCAATTCATCGCCATCGACGAGCCCGAACTCGGCCTGCATCCCGCTGCGCTCTCCCTCTTCGCAGAGCTCGTGCACTCCGTCTCCGCGCGCTGCCAGGTGCTCCTCTCCACGCAGTCTCCGGCGCTGCTCGATCAGTTCGAGGCCAAGGATGTGGTGGTGGTGGAGCAGAAGGATGGAGAGAGCTCGTTTCGGCATCTGGATGAGGTGGAGCTGCGCGCTTGGCTGGAGGCTTACAGCCTCTCGGATCTCTTCAACAAGAACGTGCTTGGAGGTCGGCCGTGACGCGGCTGGTCGTCATCGTTGAGGGCCAGACGGAGGAGCGTTTCGTCAAGAGCGTGCTCGCTCCGCACCTCGATGCGCGCTCCGTTTGGACGACCTGCATGATCGTAGAGACCAAGCGCGGCAGCGATGGCTGAGCTGGCGTTTCGTGCCTACCTGCAGGCGGATTTTCTAGCGACCCGGTCCGTTTCGATTGGGCGTGGACGGCGTGGGGGCGGGACTTTGTGGCTTCGTTTCGGTCGCTGCCTTGGTCTCGGTCGCTGCCTCGGTCTCGGTCGCTGCCTCTGTCTCGGTCTCGGTCGCTGCCTCTGTCTCGGTCGCTGCCTCTGTCTCGGTCGCTGCCTCTGCCTCGGTCGCTGCCTCTGTCTCGGTCGCTGCCTCTGTCTCGGTCGCTGCCTCTGTCTCGGTCGCTGCCTCTGTCTCGGTTGCTGCATCGGTCTCGGTCGCTGCCTCTGACTCGGTCTCTCGAATTGATTCTCTCCAAGCGCGCGCATAGCGTCTCGCGCATGCCAGATCGGGTCAGCAACTTCACCCTTCTTGTGCCGGGCTCATGGGTCGACACACGTCCCCTTTTTGATGCGCTCACACGCTCGGGGGTTCAGGCGCGCGGATACGATCCCGAGCGTGCCATCGAGAACAGGGAGGTGGTGGTTGAGCTTGTCGAGGATGACGAAGTCGCCTCGGGGTTCACCTACGGCCGCAATGGAAAGCTGCCTGCGCCTCTGCTCAAGCGCATCGCACAGACGCGGCAAGCTGCGGTTGTCGATATCGGGTTGCATCCACTCCGTGATCACGAAGTCATCGCGCGCATTGGGCGGGCCTTGAAGGATGCTGGCGGACTCGCCGTGCGCATGGAGCTCTCGGGTGGAGCATCACCATGGGAGCCTTGGATCGCAGCGTTTGAATCCGGCTCGACCGTCGACATCTACGAGGCGGCCGTGATCTTCGTGCGCGACGGCGTGACAACCTTCACGTGCGGCATGCACCACTTCGACCGGCCCGACGCGACCATCGAAAGACTTGCCCCAGGGGACGCCATCGCATGGCTCGATGCGCTGCACCTCTTCGAGCTCTTCGAAGCGCCCATGCTCGCCTCCGGCCATACCTTCTGCCCGCAGGCCGGCCAGCCGCGTCGCGTGATCGAGCGATGGCCCGATGCGCGCCACCGCGGCAGGGACGCACGCTACAACCCGTTCGGTGTCTGGCGCCTCAGCGAGCCGTCCGTGCCCGGGCGCCCACAACCCAAGCTCTACCCGACCATCATCCCGCCACTCATCGTCATGCTCACCGCCAAGGAGAACGCGTGCCGCAGGCCGCTCACGCGCGCCGAGGTGGAGAGCATCACCGAGGCGAGCCCGGCCGTGGCCATGCAGCTCCAAGCCGTGATCGATCTGGAGCGCGCGCGCGGCTACGCCGACATCGATCCAGCCCAAGCGTGGGCGCAATGGCAGTTGGTGGTGGCGTCGCGGTAGCGATGCGCTTCAGCCCCGGCTCATCTCATCTCATCAAGGAAACGCTTCGCCCACGACATCACCCGCAGTGCACTCGGCGACACCACGGCGAGCGCTTTGAACTGCTGGTTGCCTTTGTCGTAAGCGGCCTTCGTGGGCTTCGTAGCCTGCGCGAGGGACTGCATGATTCTTGGCTTGTCGATCATCTCGAGCGCGGCGTTCGCGGGCGGCAGCTTCGTGACGTCGAGCTTCGGTCCGAAGACCTGCTTGAGCGCGGCGGGGTCGGCGATGAGCCATGTCTCGGTGCAGACGGCCATGAGGTGCAGTTGCGCGTCGCTCGCTCCTTCGGGTCGCGCCCATCGATCACCCGCGCGGTTCAGAACGTGCGCCCATGGGTCGAAGGAGGCCCAGAAGACACCACGTCTTCCGCATCGACGAGCAGCCAATCCTCCGTGCCGCCTGACTTGAGCTCGCCGCAGAACGACGCATACGCACTCGCTCGGCCGCCACAGACGATGACCCTTGGCTTGTTCGTCACACCCGCCTTCTCCAAGAGCTTGCTGAACGCTTTTCGGCACTCGGATGCGAGGAAGGAGCTCTTGCTGTCTCCGCCACCTTCGACATGCAGCTGACGCTTCACCATCGCGTCCCACCATGCCTGCCGGACATCCACTGAACGCCGAGCGCGCCCTGCTCTCTCCATGCGTCCACATCGCTCTGGTCGAGGCGCACGAGGCGCGTGGTGCCGTTCTCCTTCTCACAGACCAGCACGGACTCGGCGTGGTCAGTGAGCCCGTCGACGAGCTGTGTGGAGTGCGTTGTGACGACGAGTTGGAAGCGTTCGCTCGCCTCGACGAGGAGGTCGCGGAGCGTGGGGAACATGTCGGGGTGGAGGCCCAGCTCGGGCTCCTCGATCACGACGAGGTTGGCGCCGGGCTGAAGCAGAATCGCGAGCAGCGCGAGGTACCGGAGCGTGCCGTCGGAGAGCCTGTGCGCGGGCACGTTGCGCTCGCCCTCGGTCACGTAGAGCTGGAGCCGTCCACCCTCGGGCGTGACCTCGATGTCGTTGTACGCAGGCGAGACTTCGCGGAGCAACTCCAGCAAGCGTCGCTTGGTCGCAGGGTCGCGCTTCAGCACGGCGAGGCGCGCGGGGAGGTTGGAGAAGTCTTCGAGGAGCGTCGAGGTCTCGACGTCTGCGCGACATGACTCGCGAATGTTCGCGTCGGGGCCGAAGCTCCAGGCGCGGTAGATGAGGATCCTCTTGAGGGCGTCTCCGACGGCGGAGACCTCGGGGTAGGCGACGGGGTCGCGGAGCTGCGCGAGCACGGATTGTGTTCGGTCGAAGCGTGTTGCCACCGATGCGTCGGAGAGCACCGCAAGGCCATCCTCGGAGCGAACGTACGGCGTGCCCGCAGCGTCGCCCTCGAGGCGCTCCGAAGCGACGACGAACGCACCCGCTTCGCTCCCAAACTCGAGCGCGTATCGGATGGGCTCGTGGCTCACCTGCGCGGCCTGGAAGGTCACCTCGATGCACGACGCATGCGCTCGTTCGGCGCTTGCATCGCCGCGCCAGACCCACTCCTCGACACCGCCGCCTCGGCGTATCGGGAGCGTCACGTCGCGGGGTACCGCGCGCAGTACCGAGAGGGCTTCGGCGAGGTTGGATTTGCCTGAGCCGTTGGCTCCGATGAGGACGTTGAGCGGCCGAAGATCGATGGGCTGCGGTCCTGGTCCGTAGGACAGGAAGTTGGTGAGGGTGATCTTCGTGAGCATCGGGGGTGACCGTAACATTCGCTTTGGTTCGCTGGCGCTTGCGGGTCTGTCTCTTCCGCCTCGGTCTTTTCTTCTCTGCCGCTGACGCGGGCTCTGTCTCGGTCGCTTGCTCTGTCGCTGGCGCTGGCTTGCTGCTTTGGGGCTCCCTCTTCGATGGCTCTTGTCCTCGCCGGACGGGCCCAGGGGGCCGTTTGCGGACGACCCCCTCTCAAGAGTTGTCACATCTCTTGATCACCTGTTGAAGTCTGCGATCGGCCCTGATCTA
>JBILQT010000601.1:0-5191 GCA_044373065.1 Sandaracinaceae bacterium | reverse complement strand
GGGTTCCACGAGCTTGGTGTTCACCTCGGTGAACTGGAATGCACCACAACGCATCGTGCTCACGGGCGTCGATGATGCGGTGGCCGACGGCGATCAGCCCTACCAGGTGCGCTTCACGGCAACGACGAGCGCGGATGCAGCCTATGCGGCCCTGACACCCGGCAACGTCGATGCGACCAACGTCGACAACGACAGCGCAGGCGTGACGGTGGGCACCATCTCGCGTGACACGACAGAAGCGGGCGGAACCGCGACGTTCAGTCTCGTGCTCACCTCGGAGCCCACGGCCGATGTGACGTTGCGCTTCGCCTCGGACGACACGACCGAGGGCACGGTCGGCGCAGGCATCGCGACCTTCACCGCGCTCAACTGGAATGCACCGCAGACGATCACTGTCACGGGCGTCGATGACGCCGTCGCAGACGGCAATCAGCCCTACCAAATCGTCTTCTCGGCATCGACGAGCACGGACGCGGCGTACGCTGCGATTCGTCCTTCGAGCGTGAGCGTGACGAACGTCGACAACGACTCGGCCGGCGTCACCGTCGGCACCATCTCGGGCGACACCACGGAAGCGGGCGGACAGGCGACATTCACCGTCGTCCTCACGTCGGAGCCCACGTCGAACGTGACCTTCTCGCTGACGTCTTCGGATACGACGGAAGGCACGCTTGGCGCGTCCTCGCTCGTGTTCACCCCACTCAACTGGAATGCACCGCAGACCGTTCGCGTGACGGGCGTCGATGACGCGGTCGCCGATGGCAACCAACCCTACCGCATCGTCTTCGGCATCACGGCGAGCGCGGACTCGGCCTACGCGGCAATTGCACCGGCCAGCGTCGACGTGATCAACCGCGACAATGACAGCCGCGGCATCATCGTCGGTCCGATCAGCGGCAACACGACGGAGGCAGGCGGAACGGCGACGTTCACCGTCGTTCTCCAGTCGGAACCCACCGCCAGTGTGACGGTGAACTACGCATCGAACGACACGACCGAGGGCACGACAGCGCGCCCCAGCATCGTCTTCACGACGCTCAACTGGAACTCGCCGCAGACCATCACCGTGACGGGCGTCGATGATTTCGTGGCCGACGGCAACCAGGTCTACGCGATTGCCTTCGGCGCCACGACGAGTGGCGATGCGGGCTACGCAGCGATTCGTCCTTCGAACGTCAGCGTGACGAACGTCGACAATGACTCGGCCGGCATCACGGTCACTGGCATCAGCGGGGACACAACGGAAGGCGGCGTGCAGCAGAGCTTCAGCGTCGTGCTCACCTCGCAGCCCACCGCGCCGGTGACCGTGAACTTCGGATCGGACGATACGACCGAGGGCAGCCTCACGGTCTCCAGCCTGACGTTCACCACGATGAACTGGAATGCACCCCAGGCCGTCACGGTGACTGGCGTCAATGACTTCGTCGCCGACGGCAATCAGCTCTACGGCATCGCGTTCAGCGCGACGACGAGTGCGGATCCGGCGTACGCAGCGATTCGTCCGGCGACCGTTGCGGTGACGAACATCGACAACGACAGCGCGGGCATCACCGTCGGCGCCATCAGCGGCAACACCACGGAAGCGGGCGGCGTCGCAGCCTTCAGCGTCGTCCTCACCTCGCAGCCCACGGGCAACGTGACGGTGAACTTTGCCTCGAACGACACGACCGAGGGCAGCTTGCCTGCAAGCTCGGTGACCTTCACGCCCGTGAACTGGGCGAGCCCCCAGGCCGTCGCGGTGCTCGGTGTCGATGACCTCGTGGCCGATGGCAATCAGCTCTACGCGATCACCTTCTCGGCCACGACCAGCAGCGATGCGGCCTACGCCGGGATCATCCCCTCGAACGTTGCGGTGACGAACGTCGACAACGACAGCGCGGGCATCACCGTCGGCGCCATCAGCGGCAACACCACGGAAGCGGGCGGCACGGCGACATTCAACCTCGTCCTCACCTCGCAGCCCACGGCCAACGTCACGCTCAACTTCGCGTCGAATGACGCGACCGAGGGCACGACGGCAGGCACCACGCGCACGTTCACGACGGCCAACTGGAACGTTCCACAGGCGGTCACCGTCACGGGCGTCGACGATGCCATTGCCGACGGCAACCAGGTCTACGCCATCGTCTTCTCCGCCACGACGAGCGCCGACGGAACGTACGCCCTCATCACGCCCAGCGCGGTCAGCGTGACGAATACCGACAACGACACGGCGGGCATCACCGTCAGTGCCATCAGCGGCAACACCACCGAAGCGGGGGGAACGGCAACGTTCTCCATCGTCCTCACCTCGGAGCCCACGGCCAACGTCGCGCTCAACTTCGCATCGAACGATGCGACCGAGGGCACGACGGCAGGCACCACGCGCACGTTCACCAGCGCCAACTGGAACATGCCCCAGACGGTCACTGTCACCGGCGTCAACGATGACGTGGCCGACGGCAACATCGTCTACGCCGTCGCCTTCATGGCCACGACCAGCACCGACGCTGCATACGCGGCAATCACGCCGATGAACGTGTCCGTCACGAACATCGACAACGACCTCGCGAGCATCGTCGTCGGCGCAATCAGTGGCAACACCACGGAAGGTGGCGGAACGGCAACCTTCTCGATCGTGCTGGGCTCCCAGCCGACCGCGAACGTCACCGTCAACTTCAACTCGAACGATGTGACGGAGGGCACCACCGCGGGTTCGAGCCGCACCTTCACCAGCGCGAACTGGAACGTGCCCCAGTCCGTGACCGTGACGGGCGTGGATGACGCTGCGGTCGATGGCAACATCACCTACGCCATCGTCTTCTCAGCAACGACGAGCACCGATCCGCTCTACAGCGCGATCACCCCAGCAAATGTCGTTGTCGTCAACACAGACAACGATACGGCGGGCATCACGTGCGTGATGGCGAACGGTGTTCGCTGGTGTTGGAACGCCGCTGCGTGCGGTCAGCCCTGCAACACGATTTGTTCACTCGCGGGCTCGACGCCTGCGGACGATGCGACCGTGTTTGCCGCGCAGGATTCCGCCCCAGAGTGCACGACGATTCAAACGGCGCTTGGCGTCTCCGGCAGCGTGAGCTTCAGCAGCTGGTCATACGCATGCCTGGAGGACAGTGCCGGGGACCACACCTCCGCTGGCTTGCTCGGGCCGATCTTCTGCTCGAGCTTCTCAGGATGCCCCGCATCACATCGCACCAACATGGACCAGATCGGCATCCCTTGCGGCCCCGGCTCACGTCGCTCGATCTGTGGATGCAACTGATCCGCTGAGCTGAATCGGCAAACCAGAGACGGCCGGAGTCCCGCGCGGGCTTCGGCCGTTTCCTTTGGCCCGATGCACTCCCTGTCGGTCCACGACTACAGTTGCTCCATGCATCGAACGGCACTGCTCTCGCTCGTTCTCATCGGCTGCGGTGGGGCGCAACCTTCGACCGTGTGGCCGCGCATCGCATCACTGCAAGGCGAGCTTGGGACGCCATTGCATGCATATCGCAATAGTACGGCATTCGATGCGTCCTCTCAGCGCTGGCTGGTGCGGCAGCTGGACGCCGAGCCTGGCGAGGCTGCGCACACCGCCTTCTTCGGGTTCGCATCCGCGGCGGGAGATAGCCAGGCAGACCTGCCTGACACGGAGCAATCGCTCGACGCGTTTGCAGTCACGCCGAACCTCGTGCGCGCCTCTGCCGACATCGCGTTGACGCTCGGGATGGAGACGCCGCTTGTGCGCATCGGCGAGGACGAGCTGCTCTACGTCGAGATGGAGACCTCCGGCCGCGCGCGCCTCTACGTTGCTGTGCCGTCGACACACGCGGTGCGCATGCTCGGTGAGCGGCACTTCGCGCCAGGCCCTTTCGATGCGGAGGAGTGTGCGCGGGACGCTGCATCGGATCTTTGCGAGCGCATGGCGCCGACCTTGTCGATCGTCGCGGTGCATCGCGCCCCAGACGCAAGCTCGCTTGTCATCCTCGGCCATGCGGGCCCGCCCGACCATCCCTCGTCGGGCCCCTGGCACTGGGTTGTCGCGCTCTGACCTACTCCGCGGCGCTGTGCGGCGTGTGCGGCAGCGGCGTGAGGCGCGCGCCCACCGAGAGTGGGTCTGCGGCGAGCTCCGAGAGCGACTCCTTCGGCAGCGTCGAGCGCACATGACGCTCGGCGGTGTCTGCCGCGAGCTGAAGGAGAATGTCGGCTTGCGGAGCGACCTCGCCGTCATCGCTGAGCCAGGCGAACTTCAACCGTGCGCGAGCTGAGGGGATGTCGAATGCGGCGCGTACGGCCTCGCGTCCACCCACGGCGTAGGCATCCGCATCGGCTGCCCAGCTGAACTCCTCGGCATTGCGCAGCCCCTCCTCGGTGCGTGAGACGCACTCGATCGAGAGCAACTCAGCTCGCTGACCAAAGCGCTCGAAGGCGGCGCGGAGTTCCGTCCATCCGTCGGCGGCTTCGACCTCGCGGAGCAGGTAGGGCAGGGCGACACGCAGGCGCTCGGTGCTGCGCGAGTGAATCTGCGACTTCTGACGTTTGCGAATCTGCACGTACTCGAAGTAGCCGACGAAGCGGATCAGGCCGAGCATCGCGACGGTGAGTGCAAGCAGGGCCGCGCCGACCTCCCAGTTGCGACCGAGTGCGATGGTGATGGCGACGATGGTGAAGAAGATTGAGACGCCGTAGAGGATGAGGACGGCGCGTCGATGCGTGATGCCCAAGTCGAGGAGGCGGTGATGGATGTGGCCGCGGTCGGGCGAGAAGATGGGACGCCGCTCGAGGATGCGACGCACCATCGCAAAGAGGGTGTCGATGATCGGCACACCAAGCGAGATGAGCGGCACCAGAATCGCGACCGTGGTCGAGCCCTGAATCGAGGCGCCCATCATCGAGGTGGTCGCCAGGATGAAGCCGAGGAACATGCTCCCCGAGTCGCCCATGAAGATGGTCGCGGGGTTGAAGTTGTAGAGGAGGAAGCCGAGGATCGAGCCGCCGAGCGAGGCGGAGAGCAGCATCACGAGCGGGTTGCCGTTGAGGGCCGCGACCACGAAGTTGGTCACGCAGGCGAAGAAGGCGATGCCGCCTGCGAGGCCATCGAGCCCGTCGATGAGGTTCATCGCGTTGATGACCGCCGCGATCCAAAGGACGGTGCAGGGCAGGCCGAAGATGCCGAGCTCGATCTGGCCGATCCACGGGAAGGTGAAGCTCT
>JBILQT010000419.1:0-5200 GCA_044373065.1 Sandaracinaceae bacterium | reverse complement strand
CGTGTCACCTCATCGAGAAGCAGGCGCAGAAGGGCCCTCGCTGCAGTGCCTTCAGCAACCACAACGCACGGCGTAAGCGGCACCTCACGGGTGCATGCTTGGACCTCCACGCGCATCGACTAGGTGGCGCTCGCGGTGAGGGCTTGTTGCAAGAGCGTGCGCACTTCGGTCAGCGCTGGAGGGCGCGTGCTCTCGGCAAAGCTTGCATCGATCTCGCGCAGCATCGCCTCAAGCTTCAGCCTCCTCTGGCGCAAGGCCTCGGGTGTGGAGGCCGCCTGCGCGAGCACCTCGCGTGCTTCTTCTGCGATGCGTGTCGCGCGCGCGAGCGGGCCATTCGAGGCATCGAGGGCGGCTGAGGTCAGGGCGGTATTGGCCGAGTCTTTGAGCAAGTCTGCGAGCGCGGCGCGGCCCTGTGTCTGCGCTTCTGCCGTCGGGAGCGCATAGAGAATTGGCCACAGATCACGGGCTTCTGCGCGGTCACGGCCCTCCATCGCCGCGGCGGCGGCGACGAGCTTTTGCAGCTTCACGATGCGGCGATCCGAGAGCGCGATGCCTTGTTTGCGCAGGATGCGCACGGCCTCTGCGAGCGTCGCGCGCAGCGGGCTCACATCACATTGCTGGGCGCGCTCGGCGAGTGTGTCGAGGTCCTTCAACGAGGCTTGGACGGGGCTCTTCTCAGGCTTGCTCGCGCCTTGTGTGAGGAGTGTTTCGAGCATCGCATCGGGCACGGGCTCGACGAAGACGCGGAGCAAGAAGCGGTCGGCGAAGGCGGCGAGGGATTCGTCTTCGGGCAGTGCATTCGAGGCTGCGACGCAGACACGCAGGGGCACCGTGATCGTCGTCTTGCCGCGTCGGAAGGAGCGCTCGTGCAAGAGCGAGAGCAGCGTGTTGAGGATGGCCGTGGAGCCGAGGAAGACCTCGTCGAGGAAGGCCAATTCGGCCTCTGGCAGCATGCCGCTTGTCTCTGTCTCCACGATGCCCTCGCGCAGCCTGCGCAAGTCGATGGGGCCAACGAGCTCGCTCGGCTCGGTGAAGCGACCGAGGAGGTATTCGAAGTAGCGCGCCTCGAAGCTCTTGCCTGCACGACGCACGGCCTCGCTCTTCGCGGTGCCAGGAGGACCAATCACGAGGAGATGCTCGCGTGCGACGGCAGCGAGGACCGTGAGCTCCACGAGCGTGTCGCGCTCCACAAGGCCACGCGTGGCGTGACGAATGGCCTTTCGAACGACCTCGGCTTCTGTGTTCAACGTGTCTCTCCTTCGAGCGGTGGTGATTGGATGCGCAAGAGCCGTGTGCCGTCGCCGAGTGCGACGACCTCGATGGTTCCGTCGTTCATCATGACTGCTGCGCGTGGCCCTGCGGGCGAGCAGACGATGCGCGCGAGCTCGTCGTGAAAGGTGATGCGCGCGCACTCGCCCTCGGGCCCGCGCATGATCAGCGCGTTCTCGGTCGCGGTGATGATGACGGGGAAGGGTGCTGCGTCATGGCGCGTGCGGTGCGCTGTTACACCGACGAGCGACTCGCTCGATGGGAATGCGATGGACGTCGTGCTGCCCGTTGCGACTGCGATGACACGCGCGCCCTCCGAGGTGCGCTCGGCCACCATCGCGCGTCCATCGATCGCGCCTCCGACGACGATGGGACCCGTACCTGCGAACACGCGCATTTCGACGTCATTGGTCTTGATGGACTCTCGCTTGATGAGACGCGCGAAGACGGGGAGAGACTCGTGCGACTCAAGGATCGCCATGCCCGAGGGGTAGGGCGCGAGCGGAAGTGCAGTGTGGATTTCGAGCACTTCGCGAGGCCCATCGGGGCTTCCACTGGTCCACACAAGCACGCCGCGCGACGACTCAAAGCAGACATCGGGGATGCGCTCGATCGGGTGCGCGATGCCGATGTAGCAAGGCCGCACTTCTCGCGGCCCGAGCGCTTGCGCGTGCTCATCCGCGTAGAGCTTGTCGAGGTGATCTTGTGGGCCACCGCGCAGGCCGCGCACATAGAGCACACCCTTGTATCGAACGACGAGCGCGACGCGCTTTCCGGCTGTCCCGCAGGCGATGAGCTCGTACTCGCTTGGAGGCCGCGCGATGTAGGGGCGCTTGGCTCCGTCGATGCGCGGATTTGGGATCGCAAACACCGCGACGGCGCCGCTCTTGGTGCGTGCGAGGAGCTTTGAGCCGTCACGCGAGAACTGAAACTCCGTGCCCATGACGAGCTCGTTGCCGGCCATCGGCGCATCGATCGAGGAGGATGGCGCACGCGCTACGGGTGCCTTTGGGATGCTCGTCTTCTGCGTCAGAGGAGCCCGCAGGATCGCCGTGCAGAGCTCGGGCGCGGGTAGCTTGAGCGAGAGGGATCGCGTCTCCTCTTTGTGCGCGCGACGCACCGTGACGCTGAGTGTCTCGGCCTCTGCCACACCCGCATCGATCACCTCATCCAAGAGCACATGCGAGGAGGCACGCAGCTCGCTCCAAGGCAGCGAAGTCTCGTGCCCGATGAGCCAGACGTCGTCGCTCGCCTGAGACTTGGTTGGCTCCTTTGTGTCGAGGTGTGGGAGCTTGGCGGTGCGCGCATTGAGCAACCTGCGCAGCGATGATTCGCCTTGATATTCATGCACTTCAGCGTCGCCAAGGACGCCCCATAGGAAGGGAACACCCGCATCCTTGGCGCGCCTTGCGAGCACGATGAGCAGCGCCATCTCGGCCAAGCGCGGTGCACCGAGGAGCATTGGGCCCATATCGAAAAGAGCGATCGATTGCTGGTTCGTTTTCGGCTCCTTGCGGGCCAGCTCATGGAAGAGCAGCTCGTTCGAGGCCGCACGGCGCAAGAGCTCTTCGGGCACCACATCGAGCAGGGCCCACTGCGTCAGCAAGAGCCGATCGAAGGGGCCGCGGCGTGAGAGCTGCGCGTAGCCATCGGGCTCGCCTGTTTTGGTCGTGCTGCGCGCGAGCTTGCCGAGGAGCATCGCGAGCTTGGGCAACATGCCGCCGAGCGCGAGCGCGAGCGGGTCTGGCAAGAAGGCCAGCTCGGCCTCCCAAGGGGAGAGGGCTTTGGGTAACGCGCGCACGAGCGCCGAATCGTACACAGGTGCGCGCGGATGCGATGCGCTCGATCAATCTGCGAGGAGCTTCTTCAAATCCTCGAGGGCCTCGCTCTGCATGGCTGCCGTCGGACGAAGATCATAGCGATCACGCTGACGCGCCGAGACGCCGCGAAGCACGCTCTCTTTGCCGTTCGGGTTGCGGTTGTTCGCGACGGCGAAACCATCGTGGCTCGCCTCCAGAATCCATCCCGCCGCGAGCGTGCGGTAGGCCGAGTAGACGATCCCCGCATCCTCCACGCCGCCGCGTTTGTAGCCATGCTTCTCGATGCTCGCGATCATGCGCCGCGTGGCCATTTTCTGATCGCGCAGCGCCGTCAGCGCGGACTCCGGGTCGCGCGTGAAAGGCCGCGCCAGCTGGGCGAAAGGCTGCGCGATGTCTTGTTGCGCAAGGGCATCTTGGAAGGCTGCGATGACATCATCCGCCAGCATGCAGGGATGCGGGATCGTCACGGGGAACGCCGGCTTGGTCGCCTTGCCTGCGGCATCCACAAAGCCCGTGGAAGTGAGGATCGCGCATGCGCGCTCAGCGTCTTGAAAGACAAGCCCCGTGGCGGCCTGACGCACGAGCGGGTGCTCCATCACAAACGTTTGGAAGTGCGCCTCGGCGAAGGTGCGCCCCACGATCATCGCGGCCTCAAGGCGCCTCTGAATCTCACCGATGGCCTTCGCCACATCCTCCGCCTCACGCGGCGTCGTGAGATCGACGAGGCCATCGCGATCGAGGCTGCGCTCCTGGCAGGTGCGATCGAGTGCGGCCTTCGCCTCCTTCTGCAGCTTGCCCGTGCCCTCCTCGGCCCAATGATCGAGCCAGGCGATCGCGCGCCCTGATCCGTTGCGACGCAAGGTCTCGATGCCATGCGTTGCGAGCACATGCGCGCCGCTCGATGCCCAGTCCTGAAACTGCGCGCCGAAGAGCGCGAGCGTCTTGTCGTCACCGAGGATCCCAAAGACGTACGTCGCACGCCACTTGAGCTTGTGATCGAAGCGAATCGCACTGCGGATCGCATCCAGCAGCGCGGCCGCATCCGCATCGACGAGATGCTTGCGCACGAGCATCAGCTCCGCGTTGGGCTCACCTCCGTCTTCATCGGAGAGCGCGCCCAAGAACCACTTCGCAGCACCCTCCGAGAGTGCGGCGCCTTGGCTTCCATCGGCGTTCTTCCAGTGCAGCGGTGGCATCGGCACCACAGGCACACTCTTTCGCTTCTCCGCACGACGACTCAGATCCGCATCGAGGGTTGCGAGATCCACCGCACCTCCGCCTGCAGTCTTGCTCGCTGCAAGCGCCTCCTCGAGGGCCTCGCGCCGCTTCTTGTTCTTCTCTTTCGCAATGGCCGCTTCGAGCGGCGCCACGGCCGCAGCATCCGGCAACGCACGCAGGATTTCTGCGGCAGAGAGCACCGCCTCTTCACCGCGCAGAAGGAGCGGCAAGACCTCGGGGACGATGCGTGTACCGCAGCGCACAAGGCCTCCTACGGCCTCGGTCCGCACGGGCTTGCTGCCACTCTGCGCGAGCGCGAGAAGCGCACGTCGACCCTCCCAAGGGTGATGCTCCGCGAGGTGCACCGCGAAGTGTTTTGCTGCATCGGGGAGCTTCTGCTCGAAGAGGAAGCCGAGCGTGTCGAGGGCCGCGACGGTCTTCTGCGTGAGCTTGTCTTTGACGATGTATTTCGGGTTCCAACTTCCCTTCTCCGGCAGTGCGTAGAGGAGCTCTGCCAAGAGCGCGGGGAGGCCCTCATGCGCATCCAAGCGCCAGAGCAAAGTGCCCGTGAACATATCGAAGGTGACGGGGCCACCCATGCTGCGCGCATTCTCAAGCGCGAACTCGGCGAAGCCCGCCAAGGCCCTCGCGGCATCCTTCTTCGTCAGCTCCTCGAAGGTCGCGCGCACCTCGTTCTGGCCTTTGCCAATCACGAGTGCGCGGTAGTTCTCGCGCTCGCTCTCGATCGACGCCTGCAGCGCGCGGTACGCGACAAGCGATGCGGGAAGGCTTGCTTCGACGACGGCTGCAGCAGGCGCTTCGCCTTCTTTCGGCATCGCCGCGAGGAGTGTCTCAGCGAGCGTCTTGAGCTTGCCCTTCTTGCCGTTGGCCGC
>JBILQT010000418.1:0-5209 GCA_044373065.1 Sandaracinaceae bacterium | reverse complement strand
CTATCCGATTGGCGAATACCGTCTGCCGCGCAGCCCCTTCAACTTCACGGCGGCAGACACGCCGATTGCGCGACGCATCTTCTCCGAGCTCGCGATTCACCAGAGCTTTCGGCAGAAGTCGGTCGTCCACGACCCGGCCTTTCAGGTCGTGCTCCCGGGGCATCGCTTTGACCTTGCGGCCACACCGAGCGACCTCGCGCGTGAGCTTGATCGCGAGTTCCCGACCGTCGCGCGTGCGCTTGAGACGTTCTTCGAGCAGCAGCGTTCGTTCTCCGAGTCGATGGACCAAGCGCTCGATCAAGACGTCGCGATCCCTGCGCTTGGTTTCTTCGAGGAGCGTGCGCTCACACGCGCGTTTCAACACATCCCAAAGGACGTGCTGAGCGAGCCCGACCCGCTCCGCGTGCTCCCTGAGGAGCATCCCTTTCGCCTCGTCTTTCATGCGCCCACGCGCTTCAGCGATGCGATGGATCCGGACCACGTGCAGGGCCCGCGCGCGCGTCGTGCGTTCTCGGCGCGCTGCTCGGGTGGTGCGGCCCTGGTCGATGGTGCCGATGCGATTCGCGACCTGCTCGTGCAGTCGATTCGTGCGCACAAAGGCGAGGTCTTTGAGAAGGACAAGATCGACAAGATCCTCGTGCACAAGCGCGGTGTGGCCGAGGGCGTTCGTCTCGCCTCCTCGGGCGATGAGATAGGCGCAGGCCACGTCATTCTCGGCGGCGACGTCAGCACCATCCTCGGCCTCTTGCCAGATAGGCAGCCCTTCGAGGCGCTCTTCGAGGACATCGGCGAGCCCGTTGTTCGCTACTACCGCTACACGCTGAACGTGCTCGTGCGCGCCGAGGTCGTGCCCGTCGGCATCGCCCGCGATGTCTTCTTTGTGCGCGACGTGAATGCGGCGCTGAGCGGCACCAACTGCCTTCACATCGAGACGCACGGCGAGCGCAACGGGACGCGCCTCATCTGCGTCGAGGCCCTCCTTCCGCGTCGCCAGGTCGATGAGACCGAAGACCTCTTCGAGACCCTGCGCGAGCAGCTCGTGCGCGCCGTCGCTGAGCTCATCCCCTTCCTCGAGGAGCACATCGTCTTCATCGACTCGCCGCACGACGGGCGCCCTGGCAACACGAAAGATGGCGCTGCAGTGCTGCCCGCCGAGCCCTGGGCGCGTGGCCCAAAGACGATGGAGACGGTGCTCGGCTACCCGCTCACCTCGACGCACGGCCTCGCCGCACTGCCGACGCGCACGCCGATTCAGAATCTCCTGCTCGCGAACGAGCAAGTCGTGCCAGGCCTTGGGCTCGAGGGGACGATGATCGCGGCGTGGAATGCGGCGCGCATCGTTGGCAAAGCGGATGCGAAGCGGGATGCGTTTCGGAGTGGTGTGTTTCGCTGGCTTGGGCGCTGAACGCACCTCGTGATGGATTGGCAGCGCTCTTCCCGCGCGCCATAAACGCGCCCGATGACTTCAACCTCTCCCAAGCCGATGAACCCAGCCCGCGAAGGCGCGGAAGCCGCGCGCGAGACGATGTGGAACCGTGTCGGGCCCGACGTCGACATGTTGATCATCGGAGGCGGCATCAACGGTGCGGGCATTGCGCGCGATGCGGCCTCACGCGGGATGAGCGTGCTCCTCTGCGAGAAGAACGACCTCGCGTACGGGACCAGTTCTCGCTCCAGCAAGCTTGTGCATGGTGGCCTTCGCTACCTCGAGCAGGGCGAGATTGGCCTCGTCTTCGAGTCGGTGAGCGAGCGTGCGGTGTTGATGAAGCTCGCGCCGCATCTCGTGACGGGGCTTGGCTTTTTGGTGCCGATCTACAAGGGCAAGAAGCCGTCCCTTCCGCTCATCACGGTGGGCATCTTCGTCTACGAGGCGCTCTCGCTCTTCACCTCGCCCAAGCCCCATCGCACGCTCTCCGCGAGCGAGGCGGAGCGTGCAGCGCCGGGCCTTCGCACGGAGAATCTCAACGGCGCGCCGCTCTACTACGACTGCGCGACCGACGATGTGCGGCTGACCCTGGAGACGGCCATCGACGCGGCAGAGAAGGGCGCGACGATTGCGACGTGGACCGAGGTTGAGTCCTTTGTGCATGGCCCAGGCGGCCTTGTGCGCGGCGCGGTGGTGAAGAACGTGCTCACCGGCGAGACACGCACGGTGAATGCGGGCGTGGTGGTGAACGCGACGGGCCCTTGGACGGATCGCACGCTCGCGATGGGCGACAAGGGCCCGCGTTGGATTCGCCCCACCAAGGGCGTGCATCTTGTCGTGCCCTTCGAGCGGCTTCCGGTGGAGCACTGCGTTGCGTGCTTTCATCCCGACGACGGCCGCTATCTCTTCGTCATCCCCTGGGGCGATCACACCTACGTCGGCACGACGGATACGGACTTCACGGGCACGATCGAAGACGTCTGCGCAACGCGCTCGGATGTCGACTATCTGCTGCGCGCCGTCTCGCACTACTTCCCCGGACGCGAGGTCACGCCAGACGATGTGACGTCGACCTGGGCAGGCCTTCGTCCCTTGATTGCAGCCGACGGAGTGAGCGAGTCGAAGGTGAGTCGCGAGGAGAAGATTGCGGTGAACCCGGAGGGCGTTGTGACGGTCGCGGGCGGCAAGCTCACGACGTACCGCGCGATGGCTGCGCTCGTCGTCGACAAGGCTGTGGAGGCGCTCACGCTGCGTGGCTTCGCAACGCCGAAGCTCACGGCATCCGATACGAAGACAGAGCCACTGCCGGGAGGACGTTCTTTCCCCGCGGGCGGTCACGATGCTCTCACCAAGCAGCTCACCGAGGCAGGCGAGGGCCTCATCGGTGCGGCCACCGCAGCGCTCCTCGCATCGAGCTACGGCATGCGCGCGTTCGAGGTGCTCGCGCTCGTGAAGGCCGAGCCTGCGCTCGGTGAAGAGCTCACTTCGGGTCGCCCTGAGATCCTCGCGCAGGTGCGTTACGGCGTGCAGCAAGAGCTCGCAGCGACCGTCGCCGACATCGCGATGCGACGCACGCAGCTCTACTACCGCGACGCGAACCAGGGCCTCGATGCGGTGCCGCATATCGCCGAGGAGATGCAGCGCTTGCTTGGCTGGAGTGACGAGGAGAAGGCGCGTGAGGTGGCGCGCTATCAGGACGAGGTGGCCCTCTCGCGACGGTGGCAAAGCGAATGAGCTGAGCGTCCCAAACGCAAAGAACGGAAGAGGCCTCGCTGCGAAGCGAAGCCTCTTTTGCTTTGGGGCTCCGCCTTTCTTTTCGCGAATGTGAATTGGCGCGCGCGTGCGTTTTGGGCATACTCGCTGAGTGGTCACTCAACGAAAGAAGACGGACGCAACGGACGCTGTGAGCAAGACGAGCGTGCGTGCGGCGAAGGCAGCGATTCGGCGCGAACAGATTCTCGAGGCGGCGCTCGAGTTGTTCTGCACCCATGGCTATGCGGGGACGAGCACCAAGCGGATCGCGGAGGCCGTTGGCGTCACGGAAGGCCTTGTTTTCCATTATTTTGAGAACAAGGACGCGTTGCTCGTCGTGCTGCTCTCGCGCCGCGACGGCTTCGCGGGTCGCATTCTCACGCGGATTCAGAAGGTGGCCGATGGCACAGCGCGGCAACTGCTCTTCGCGGTCGCGGATACGTACGGGCAGATCACCCAGCAGGAGGCCGCGTTTCTCGCATTCGTCCATGCCGAGACGCAGATTGGTCCGGCGCTTCGCAGCCAACTGCAGGCGGGTTCCGCGGCCGTGAACGAGGGATTCGCGGCGATGCTTGCCCTGCGCAGGGAGACGAACGAGGTGCGCAAGGACGCTGACCTCGAAGTGGCCATTCAGGGCTTTTTTGGCGGCTTTCATCTCTTCTTTGGGAACCATCGAGACTTGAGCGCCAACGCTTGGAGGAAAGCTGCGACGAAGTTCGCCGCCTCCTGGGCGGATCTTTGCTGGCGCGGGATCGCGACGCTGGAGTCGCAGAGTGAACACTCAACCAATGTGACGAAAGGTCGTAAGCGATGAGACGAATCTGGGCCCTCTTTCTCGCCATCTTCGTTGCTGGATGCCCGTCTCCAGCGACCGAGCCCGATGCAACAGGCGACGCGCTGACGTGTCGCCCGAGCCAGGCAGAGTTCGCGACGACTGTGCTCCCGCTGATCGAGCGCTACTGCGGCACGTGCCATGGCGAGACACCGAACTTCGGTGCGCCGAACTCGCTCGTCGACGTGGATGCATTGCTGATGCCGCGTGCGGATGGGTCACGCCTCATCGATCGCATCGCTGCGCGTCTCGCAGACGGCTCGATGCCGCCGACCGGGATGCCGCGTCTGCCCAATGCGGATGCGGACGCGCTTGCTGGCTGGGCGAGTTGCGGTGCGGTGGACGTGCCGGAGATGGCGGGTCTCGTCTCGACGGCCACCCCGTTCGTCGCGCCTCAGGTGGGGCCATCCGGGCTTGAGACCATGGACCTGCGCGCGGGCAGCTACCCCGTCGGGCCCGACGTGCGCGACGAGTATCGATGCTTCGTGTTCGAGCCGACCTTCGACGCGCCCCGCTTCGTGCGTCGCTTCGAGATGATCTACGGCGAGTCGCGCGTGCTCCACCACATCATCCTGCTTCGCGACTCGGAACGTCGGGGCAGCGCGACGGACTACAACTGCAATGGCGGCGCGGCGACTGTGGTGGGTGCGGAGTACCTCTACACGTGGGCGCCTGGGCAATCCGCGCTTGAGTTCCCCGAGGGAGGGCTGCGCATCACGCCTGGGGATAGGTTCGTTCTGCAGGTGCATTACAACAACGGCACGGCGCTTCCCGATGTGCGCGACACCTCCGGCGTGCGTCTCTTTCTCGGCCCGCCCGAGGGCAGCGAGTACGGCATGTTCGCGGTGGGCTCGACGAGCTTCTCGCTGCCGCCACGCACACGAACCGATGTCGCGAGCCGCTGCACGATTCGCGAGGACACGACGCTTCTGGCGGGCATGCCGCACATGCATCTGCTCGGCGATTCGTTCAAT
The DNA here is from genome assembly GCA_044373065.1 of Sandaracinaceae bacterium. GTDB lineage: Bacteria > Myxococcota_A > Polyangia > Polyangiales > Sandaracinaceae > JAFLCL01. The sequence continues at coordinate 225 of JBILQT010000418.1, read as the reverse complement.
CAGCAGCTGCGCCAAGGGACCCGCACGACCTCGATGGTCAGGCTCACAGGGTGGGATTTCGAGACCCAACTCTTCTACGCGCTGCCCTTCACGCTCTCGGCCGGCGATGTGATCGAGACGACGTGCACCTTCAACAACATGGGCTCGGAGGAGGTGCCCTTCGGCGAGAACACGACCCAGGAGATGTGCCAAAACTTCATGTACGCGACGCCGCCGCCGTCACGC
>JBILQT010000107.1:0-22480 GCA_044373065.1 Sandaracinaceae bacterium | reverse complement strand
GCATCGACTTTGCTGCGATCCGAGAGCGCTTCTTTGTCGAGCTTCGAGGCGCGCACGAGGCCCTCAATGATCGTCGGCTCGGTCCTTCGCTCAAGCGAGCGAAGCAGCTTCCTCCACTTGCCCATATCGTCGAGCAACGCGCGAAGCGGCGCGCCCGAGAGTGGCACCTGGCCCGACTTCGTACGCACGATGAGATCATCGATGCCGGCCTCGACGATGAAGTGCACGAGCGCGTCTTCATCCTTGAGGAACTGCTCCTTCTTGCCCTTCTTCACCTTAAAGAGCGGGGGCTGCGCGATGTAGATGTAGCCGTTGCGAATGGCCTCGGGCATCTGGCGATAGAAGAAGGTCAGAAGCAGCGTGCGGATGTGGCTTCCGTCGACGTCAGCATCCGTCATGATGATGATCTTGTGGTAGCGGAGCTTGGTGAGCTCGAACGCGCCATTCGCATCCAAACCAAGGCCAAGCGCGGTGATGAGCGTCCCGACCTGATCGTTGGCGAGCATCTTGTCGAAGCGCGCGCGCTCGACGTTCAAGATCTTGCCGCGAAGGGGAAGAATCGCCTGGCTGCGACGGTCGCGGCCCTGCTTCGCCGAGCCTCCAGCGGAGTCACCCTCGACGATGTAGAGCTCGCTCTTCACCGGATCCTTCTCCTGACAATCGGCGAGCTTGCCGGGGAGGTTGGAGGGGTCGAGGACGCCCTTCCTCTGCACGCTCTCACGCGCCTTGCGGGCGGCATCACGCGCACGCGCCGAGAGCACGCACTTCTCGATGATCTTCTTCGCCTCGGCCGGATGCTCCTCGAAGTACATCGCAAGGTGCTCGTTGACGATGCCCTCGACGATGCCCTTCACCTCGCTTGAGACGAGCTTGTCTTTCGTCTGCGAGCTGAAGCTCGGATCGGGATGCTTCACCGAGACGATCGCCGTGAGGCCCTCACGAATGTCTTCGCCCGAGAGCGTCTCGCCCTTGGGCAATTCCTTCAGCAGGTTGTGCTCTGCCGCGTACTGATTGACCGTCTTGGTCAATGCGCCGCGAAGGCCCGTGAGGTGCGTGCCGCCATCCTTGTTGTGCACGTTGTTGGTGTAACAGAACACCTGCTCTTGGAAGGCTTCGCTCCACTGAAACGCGAGGTCGACCACGACGCGCTCCTTCTCATCCGAGAGGCCGATCACCTCCGCATGAAGCGGTGTGCGCGTCTCGTTGAGCAGGCGGACGAATTCCTGAATGCCGCCCTCGAAGTGGTAGTGCTGCGTGCGCCCCTCGCCCGACTCATCGTTCAAGTCGATGTGCAGACCGGCGTTCAAATACGCGATCTCGCGCAGGCGATTGTTCAAGATCGACCACTGGAATTCGCGGATCGAGAAGATGAGCGGATCAGGCTTGAAGGTCACCTTCGTGCCCGTCTTGTCGGTCGTGCCGATGGGCCCAATCGGATGCTGCGGCGCGCCTGCGCGGTACTCCTGCGCCCAGACTTTCCCCTCGCGGCGAATCTCAAGCTTGAGCCACTCGCTCACCGCGTTGACGGCAGAGACACCGACGCCGTGAAGGCCTGCGGAGACTTTGTAGCTGTCGTTGTTGAACTTGCCCCCTGCGTGCAAGACCGTCATCACGACCTCGGCCGCGCTCACGCCCTTCTCATGCATGCCCGTCGGGATGCCGCGACCGTTGTCGGAGACCGTGACGGATTGGTCCGAGTGAATCGTCACCGTGATGAGGTCGCAGTGCCCTGCGAGATGCTCATCCACCGAGTTGTCGACGACCTCCCAGACGAGGTGATGAAGGCCCGTGCCGTCGTTCACATCGCCGATGTACATGCCCGGACGCTTGCGCACGGCCTCGAGCCCTTCGAGGACTTGAATCGAGCTTGAGCCGTAGTCGGATTTCTGCTCAACGGTGGGTGAACCAGCTGTTTCGTCGCTCATGTGTTTTCCGTCTCGCTTGCGAAGCACCCGATGGTGATCGGGCCTTCGGAGAGGTGGCGCTGCAAGCACGCTTGGTTCGCGCGGCCTCTCGGGGATGGGCTCCAATTTCCCGCGGGGGAAATCAGGCGTGAACAATCACCGTGAATCAGAGAACTGAGCCTGCGGTGAAGCCGCGGATTGTACGCTGAAAGGGCGTATCGGTTCAAGGATGTCAGTTCGCTGCAACATGCCGTAAACATTGGAGTTTCTGGCACCGTCGCGCGATGCGCCGAAAGGCCTGGACGAAAGGGCGAGGCGAGGCTGGTTGGCCGCGCATGCAATCGAGGCTTGCGAAGCGCATTGGACGCCCCCAAAGCCGGGGCGGCGGAGAGTCCGCCCACCTGCGAGCGAGACCCCTATGACGATCAAGATCGGCGACAGCATTCCGGACGCAACCCTCTACGAGTCGACGCAGTTCGGCGACTTCTGCCCCCTCTCTCCGGAGAAGGTTTCCGTTGCCGCAGCAACGAAGGGCAAGCGCGTCGTCATCTTCGGTTTGCCCGGCGCCTACACCCCGACGTGCTCTGCCAAGCACGTGCCCGGCTACGTCGAGAACGCCGATGCACTCCGCGCAAAGGGCGTCGATGAGATCTGGTGCATCAGCGTCAACGACGGCTTCGTGATGGCCGCCTGGGGCCGCGAAGAGAAGGCCCTCGGCAAAGTCCGCTTCCTCGGAGACGGCAGCGCAGAGCTCGCCAAGAAGCTCGGCCTTGAGCTCGACCTCACGGCCCACGGCATGGGCATGCGCATGCAGCGCTTCTCGCTCTTCGTCGACAACGGCATCGTGAAGCAGGTCAACGTGGAAGCACCGGGCAAGTTCGAGGCGAGCACCGCAGAGACGATGCTCACGCAGGTGTGAGCCATGTGCGTGTTGCGCGATCTCCACGGGGGTCGCGCACATGCATCTCTTGCGCCCGCCGAGCGTTTGCGCGCACTCATCTCGCGCGACACACAAGACGCATGCTGTACCGCCGTCCGCTCGCCCTTGCCCTCACGCTGACCGCCCTTTGCGCTGCCTGTGGCAGTCCCGCGGCCCGTGACAACTCAGGCACCTCATCCAGTGCGGGCGGCGAGTCGAACACAAACGGCATTCAGCGCGGCGCAGCGCTTCCTGTATTGACGGATCGTCAACTGGCAGAGGACGCCTCTGCACCGGGCGTCATCGTCGACGAGAACTCGGCGTGGGTGATGATCCCGAGCTTTCACCTCGCCTTCGAGATGCCCGCGCATTGGTATTGGATGTCGGTGGAAGAGCTGCGCGCGCAGACGATGCGCACGACGGGCCGTGCGATCTCCGATTCGGAGTGGGCCGATGTGCAGCGCTCTTTTCGCGCGACGGTGCATCAGTGGCGCATGGATGACGCCTCGCATGCAGGTCAGCTCGTGCCCTCGGTGCGCCTCTTTCTCGCCGAAGGTGGAGGCACGCCGCCGCCCGATGCGTGCTCGAATTTCATCCTCCAGTTCATGCGCTCGCAGTACCCGGATGCGCAGGTGATAAGCGACGCGCAGCACACCCTTGAGGGCCGTCCTTTCGTGCGTTGCGCATACGACCATGGCGCGCCGACTGTGATGGGCGTCTTGCCAGGTCGCACCGAGATCGCTGTCGTCAACGGTGAGTCGCACTCGATCTTGATCGTCTCGCTCGGCCCACAGACGGACGAAGTCGCAGCGAACCTCGATGCGGTGATCGCGACCGTGCGGACGATTCAGTAAGCGAGGTTTCGCTTCACGCGCGAGAGGATCACGAGGCCCTCTTCGAGTGCGCTGATGAGGTCGTCTTCAAAGGCGACCAGACGCGCGTCGAGCAGTGGAATCCAATCCTCGCAGGTGACGAGCGGGGCGAACTCGCAGGCGATCGACGACGCGAGCTCTTCCCGGAGTTCATGTGGCACCTCCAGCAAATCCGCGCGCATCACGCCGAGGATCTCCCGCACGACATCGATGTCTGCGGCGTCCTCCAAGACCATCCAATCAAGCCACGCGCCATAGGGTTGTTGGGGCGCAGACGCGCGTTCTTCTTCCTCGTCCCACACGCCACGCTCGGCGATCGCGCGCTCAAGAAGCGTGCTGGGCGGGTTTGCAAAGTCGATCTCCAGAAGCGGCCCGCCGAGCGCAAAGACTTCCGATCCATCGGCGGGTCTCTCCGCACGATGGAAGTCCGCCACGTCATCCAACACCGCGGTGAAAGTGCCGAGCGAGAGCGCGAATCGCGCATCGGAGAAACGCGCGATCTCTTCGTCCGGCAAGAAGCGCGGCTCGTCACTCGGTGCGCTCACGTCCAGTGAATCCAAGCGCACCATCGTCTCGCGCAGGAGCGCAATCTCGCTCTCGATGATCGACGCAGGCGCATCCAATTCGACGAGCCGTGCCAGGCGCATGGCGCGTCGCACAAAGACGGTCTCCGCCCACGCTGAGACCTCGCGGTGCGCGAGTGAGAGTGCCTCGAAGTGCGGGATCGCAGCCGCATGCGCGGTGCCTCGAAGGGCTTGAATCGCCTGCTTGCGCGCGAATGACATCGCAACGACATCGAGCGGCGTACTTCGGTCCTGGCGCACGCCCGCAGGTGTCTGCGCAAGCAGCGCATTGGCTTCCTTGTACGAACCTCCAACTACGAGCTTCCCCGCCTCCTCCAGTGCCTCCAGCTGTGCACGCGTGATGACGTGCGCCTCGTGAAGATAGCGAGCGACCTCGGGCTGAGCCTTGAGCATGCACGACGATAGAACGAAGAAGCCCGAGCCTGCGAATGCAAGCCCGGGCCTCGTTGTGTTTGGATGGACTCGTCAGTCAATGATCGACGAATCAGTGGAACTGATCTTCCTCGGTCGAGCCCTTGAGCGCCGTCGTCGAGCTCGTGCCCTGCGAGACAAGCTCGCTGATCGCATCGAAGTAGCCGGTGCCGACTTCGTGCTGGTGCTTGGTCGCCGTGTAGCCCTTGCTCTCGGCCGCGAACTCGTTCTGCTGAAGCTCCGAGTAAGCCGCCATGCCGCGCTCGTTGTAGTCGCTCGAGAGCATGAACGAGGCGTAGTTGAGCATGTGGAAACCAGCGAGCGTGACGAACTGGAACTTGTATCCCATCGCGCCGAGCTCGACCTGGAACTTGGCGATCGTTGCCTCGTCGAGCTTCTTCTTCCAGTTGAAGGAAGGCGAGCAGTTGTAGGCAAGCATCTTGTCCGGATTGTTCTTGAGAACGCTCTCTGCAAAGCGCTTGGCCACCGCGAGGTCCGGTGTGCTCGTCTCCATCCAGATCAAGTCGGCCGTCTTGGCGTACACGTTCGCGCGCGCGATGCAGCTCTCGATGCCCTGCTTCACGTAGTAGTAGCCCTCGGCCGAGCGTTCACCCGTGCAGAAGGGGCGGTCGCGCTCATCGATGTCGCTCGTGAGGAGCTTGGCGCTCTCGGCATCCGTGCGCGCGATGAGTACGGTCGGCACGCCTGCGACGTCGGCTGCAAGACGCGCTGCGATGAGCGACTTCTCGAACTGCGCCGTCGGCACAAGCACCTTGCCGCCGAGGTGACCGCACTTCTTCTCGGAAGCGAGTTGGTCCTCGAAGTGAACGCCCGCTGCGCCTGCCTCGATCATGCTCTTCATGAGCTCGTACGCGTTGAGCGCACCGCCAAAGCCGGCCTCGGCATCGGCCACGATCGGCACGAAATAGTCGCGACGCTGCACGCCGTCGACGCTGTCGATCTGGTCCGCACGACGAAGCGCGTTGTTGATGCGCGTCACAAGCTTCGGCACCGAGTCGGCGGGATAGAGCGACTGATCGGGGTATGTCTGCGCGCCCGTGTTGGCGTCTGCTGCAACCTGCCAGCCCGAGCAATAGATCGCCTCAAGACCCGCGCGCACCATCTGCACAGCCTGGCCACCCGTGAGTGCACCAAGCGAGCGCACAAAGGGCTTCTCCTTCATCGACTTCCACAAGCGACGCGAGCTGTAGTCGGCGATCGTGTGCTCGATGCGGAGGTTGCCGCGAAGCTTCTGCACATGCTCCTCGGTGTAGGGGCGCGTGACGCCCTTCCAACGCTCATGTGAGAACGAATCCGTATCCTTGCTGAACTTCGGCTGCTGGGTCATTTCGGTCTCCTTACAGGTCGTGAACGTTGGGATCAGGTGCTGCTTCAAGCTTCGAGTTGCTTGAGCACGTCATAGGCTGCGAGCGTGAGGAACTCGCGGAAGGGGATGGCCGTAGAGCCTTGCAACATCAGCGTTTTCGCCTCGGCGAAACGACCCTTGGCAAAGCGCTCGGCACCGATCTCTTGCGCCACCACCAGAAGCTCTTCGTCGAGCAGTTGGGTGATGAGCGCTTCGGTGACGATGAGACCCGTGTCGAGCGTCACGCCATGACGCATCCACTGCCAGGTCTGCGCGCGACTGATCTCTGCAGTCGCTGCGTCCTCCATCAGATCGTAGAGCGGCACCGCGCCTGAGCCGCGCAACCAGGCCTCGATGTACTGCACACCGACACGGAGGTTGTGCCGCAATGCGTGCTCGGTCTTGCTGCCCTCGGGTGCGCGCAGAAGGTCGTCCGTCGTCGTGACGAGATTCTTTTGCTTGCCCGAATCGATCTGATTCGGCGTGAGCATCGCCGCATCAAAGACTGCCTTTGCGACAGGCACGAGCGCGGGATGCGCAACCCAGGTTCCGTCGTGTCCGTCTTCGACTTCACGCAGCTTGTCGGCGCGCACTTTCTCAAAGGCCGCGTTGTTCTTGGCCTCATCGCCTTTGACCGGAATCTGCGCCGCCATCCCACCCATCGCGTGCACACCGCGCTTGTGGCAGGTCTGAATCACCATGCGCGAATAGGCGCGCATGAAGGGCTGCGTCATCGTGACGAGGCTGCGATCGGGAAGGATGCGCGAGGCATCGTTCTGATGCGTCTTGATGAAGCTGAAGATGTAGTCCCAGCGGCCGCAGTTCAGGCCCGCCGAGTGCTCGCGCAGCTCGAAGAGAATCTCATCGATCTCGAAGGCGCCCGGGAGCGTCTCCACAAGGCACGTCGCCTTGATCGAACCGAGCGGCAGACCAAGGGCGGATTGCGCGAAAATGAAGATGTCATTCCACACGCGCGCCTCGAGATGGCTCTCCATCTTCGGCAGATAGAAGAAGGGCCCGCGGCCTTGCGCGACAAGCGTTTTCGCGTTGTGGAAGAAGAAGAAACCGAAGTCGACGAGCATGCCGGGCGAGGGCGCGCCATCGACGATGAAGTGCGATTCGATGAGATGAAAACCGCGCGGACGAACGAAGAGCACCGCGGGCTTGTCGCTCAGCGCGTACTGCTTGCCGTTTTGTTCGAAGGAGATCTTGCCGTTCACCGCATCGCGCAGATGAAGCTGGCCATCGAAGCAGTTCGCAGCTGTCGGGCTATTGGCGTCTTCGAAGTCCGCCATGAACACGCTCGCGCCCGAGTTGAGCGCGTTGATGATCATCTTGCGATCGACTGGCCCCGTGATCTCCACGCGACGATCCAAGATCGAGGCGGGCAGCGGTGCGCAGCGCCAAGCACCCTCGCGAATCGAGCGCGTCTCCGGGAGGAAGCGAAGCGTCTCCCCCGCTGCGAGTCGCGCATGCCGCTCTGCGCGGGCCTCAAGGCGCTCCGCAATGCGAGGGCGAAAGGTGCGAACGAGCGAGGCCACAAAGGCCACCGCGTCCGGAGCGAAGAGACTCTCTCTGCCATCCAGCGCAGCGCCGAGTTCAACACCATCAGCCAAGTTCGTTCGTGCCGAGTTCGCGCTCATCCACAGGCCTCCTCGAAGTCACCGAGTTCTGTTTCACAGTGTTACACGTGTCAATGTGTAAAGTTTGTTGTGTTGTTAACACGCGAACAAAACGCCTTAACAAACATGTAATAACGCAGTGCGCAAAAGCTCGTGCGTCTTCTCGCAGCCTGGGATGTGCGCGCCGAACTTGTAAACGAGTTAACACTCACACGATCGAGGACTCACCGTTGATCGCCAACGCAGCGGCTGCTAGAGCGCGCTCCGCTTGCAGACTCAACCCATTGCCACTGCACAACGGCCGACGAGTGTTCTTCGCGACCTCATCGCGCTGACCAAGCCGCGCATCAATTTCATGGTGCTCGTGACGGCAGGCGGAGGCATTGCGCTGGCCCCACAGCGGCCGGATTGGCTCACGTGTTTGGCGGCGTTGGTCGGCACGGCGCTCGTGGTGGGCTCAGCGAATTCGCTCAACTGCTACATCGAGCGCAACGTCGACAAGCACATGACGCGCACGATGAATCGCCCCTTGCCGGCCGGTCGTCTTCAGCCGCGTGCTGCGCTCATCTTGGGCATCGTGCTCGCTGCGATTTCGATTCCGCTCCTCTGGGCGATGGTGAACACGCTGACGGCGTTCCTCGCGGCGTTTGCGCTCATCTCGTACGTCGCCATTTACACGCCGATGAAGCAGATGACGCCCTTTGCGCTCATCGTGGGTGCCGTGCCGGGTGCCATGCCGCCGCTCATGGGTTGGACGGCTGCGACGGGTGAGTTGAGCTCGCCAGGCCTCGTCCTCTTCGGCATCCTCTTCCTCTGGCAACTGCCGCATTTCCTTGCGATTTCGCTCTTTCGCGAGAGCGAGTACACCAAGGCCGGCATCAAGGTTTATCCCGCGACGCAGGGCCCCGAGGGTACGCGCTGGCATGCGATCGCCTGGGCCATTGCGCTCGTCCCCGTGAGCCTCTTGCTTGGGCCCCTCGGCATCGCGGGCGCGCTCTACACCTGCATCGCGCTGATTGCTGGCATCGTCTTTGTGGCGTCCTGTGTTCGTCACGTTGACGCGGCGAATGTCACGCCCTGGGGCAAGAAGGTCTTCTTCACGTCCCTCGTGTACTTGCCCGTGATCTTCGCCGCGCTCGCGCTCGACGTCGCCCTTGCGCTCGGCTGAACGACGCGCGACTCAAGCGCTGTAGCGAATCGCGTAGCGTGTGAACGCTCCGCCCCGACGCTTCGGCTGTGGGTCTTCCAGCAGCTCGTAGCGCGTCGCGTGTTTTGCGAACGCGTCGCACACGCCAGCCATCAGACCCTCGTGCAGCGCGCACGGGTAGAACGTTGTGTCATCGACCAAGATCTCGCCCGGCGCATCTTGGTGGATTGGCCAGCCACCGATCAGCGACGGACTCATCCCGCCGTGCTGTTCCTGGAAAGAAAGCTGAATCCCGCGGATCGCGTGACCAAGCGTTTTTGCCTCGGGTTTCGGCACGTTGGTGAAGAGCTTCTGACCGACACCACGCAGTGCGTTCGGCCCGATCTCACGCTGGATGCTGTAGCAAGCGACGAGCAGCTTCCATTGCTCCCACTCTTCGCCATCTGTGTGTTGAAGGCGCTTCATCAGGTCATCGACGAAGCGCTGCAGGAACGTGAAGCCAGCGCGCAGGACGAGAGAGTTGGCGGCTGCTGCGCGGCCAAGGGTCGGGATGCGATCGCGAAACGCTTCAGGGAGCAGGTCGTGGGCGCCCGGAAAGACGGCGTCCATCACACTCTTTGGCACGTAGATGCCGCGGAACGATCCCGAGCTGCGCGTGACGCTCGCTGGCTTTCTTCGATCGTCTGTCATCCGTCCTCCTCAGCGAGCACCACAAGCTTGTCGCCCTTTTTGGGAACGATGGGACTCTGCCTGTTCTTCGGGTTCAGCACGAGACCATATTTCGTCTCGGCATTCTCCTCGTAGACCTGCACGCCAAGCGCGAGCTCACCGCGGGCCTTCGCTGCAAGGATGAGCTGCTCGAACGTCGCTTGAACGCCTGCAGGCACGTAGAGCTCAAGCGGCTTCACGTAGATCTCAGAGCCCTCGCTGCGGAGCAAATCCTCCAGCACCGACTGCACGCGCGGCTCGTAGGTGATCTGCGCGAGCACCATCGAGACCATCTCATTCGAGATGACGATGTCGTTGATCTGCGTGGTCGCTGCGAGCTCACGGTTCTTCGGGTCGAGGATCTCACTGCAGACGCGCTGCATCGGCGCGAGGCTCGAACGGCGACGCATGTCGCGCAGCAAGAGCAGGGCAATGATCGCGCGCGTATCGGCCTCTTCGGCACTCTTGGCGGAGATCGCATCGCCGAGGACCATCACGTTCGGATAGTTCTGCGGCTGCACTTCTTCCATGAGCGCGCGCGTCGAGAATTCACCCTCGAGATGACGCAGCTGAATCGTCTTCACCTCGCCGACATTCTCCGCGATGAGCTCCGCGCGTTCGTTGGGCGAGAGCGTGTTCACCATCGTGAGCGTCGAGCCCTCCGCGACGTAGTCATCGAACTCTTTGATGATCGGATAGACCTTCGGATTCCACCCGAGCAAGAGCAGATGCTCGACAGGCTTTTGCGCGCGCGACTCAACAGGCGGGAACTGCGAGAGGTTGAGCGGGCCCGCGTAGGGCTGGAAGGCGATGTTTGAATCCTCTGCGAGCAAGAGCATCACTTCGTCCTGCTGAATCACATGATCTGCAGGCGGATTGAGCACGTGGCTTGAGCCATCGGCCTTGGCCAGACCGACGACGCACGCGTTCGGAAAATCAAGAAGCGCAGAGCCGAACTGGCGGCCGATCACACCGGGCATGGCCTTGAAGTGAATCTCGTTTCCCTCGAAGCGAAGGAGCTCGTCATAGACGAGTGAGAGGCCTGCGATGCGCGCGGTTTGAAGGATGATCTTCGAGATCATCTCGTTGGTCTTCACCACGCGCGCGCGGTTGTTTGAGGCGATGATCGCAAGCTCTTGGTTCGCCGAGAGCATCACCTCCGCCGTCACGCGCAGCTTGTCTTGCACGTTGCGTGACTCGGGATGATTGAAGATCGCCATCAGCGATTTCATCACGCGCGCATCGGCCTTCTCGGCGTCTTCGACATCCTTGTCGTCGATCAAGACCACGATCGAGCGGGCCTGCGCGAAGCTGACTTTCTCGAGATCGCCAAGCACGACAGAGCTGCCGCTGCGCACGACGAGCTTCACGCGGTGGAGGTATTGCACCTTGTCGTAGAGGGCCTCCTCCATCTCGAGCTTGTCCTTCTCGGCCATCACGACGCAGATGATTTTCCCTTCTGCTGCATAGGCTTCCGAGAGTTGGTCGATGACGCTGAAGATCTTCTCGCTCCAGCCCAAGATGAGGAAGTGGCCGCTCTCCATGACGGGCGCACCGGTGCGGCGGATGCCGTCGAGTCGCTCTTGGAAGTTGCCTGCGAGGGCCGAGATCAAGAGGCCTGCGACGATGACGCCGAGGATTGAAATGGTCGTCGAGATGACGCGATTGAGCACGCCCTCATCGGCCGTGAAGGTGCCCGCATCCACCACGCGACCGAAGTAGAACCAAACGGTTTGGTACGCGTGAAAGACGAACCCCTCGCCGCTGTTCTCCGGGCCTATCGGCGTGATGAACGAGAGCAAGAGCGCAAGGCCCGAGAAGAAGAGAACAAGCGCTGCCGTGAGCAGGGCGAGGAAGAGCAGCTGCTTGCCTGCGCCTCCGCCGATGAACTCGTCCAACCGATAGCGCAACTTGGCTTTGAATCCGCGTTCCATGCGGGCCGCAGCTTAACCCCAAGACGTGTGTCCAATACCATTGACGTCGCGCCCTCACGCCATATGCAAGGGACATGTCGGTAGGCGCTCGCTCACACTTCACCTTCGTCACGGGTCTCATCTGGCTGCTCGCCGGTTGTGATCCCGCCACCCCCTCTGCCGATGCTGGTCACGATGCATCGCCCGCCGATGCGCCTTTGGACTCTGCCGCTGAGCCCACCGATGCCCCCGAGGGTGATGCGCCGGGCGACCCGGCCTTCACAGCGCGCTGCCTCTACATGAACACCTTCTCGCGCACGCCAGAGTGCCGCGAGTATCGAGGCGCAGGCTGGTCGGCGTCTTCGGTGGCGACGGATTGCGCGCGCGTCTTTCTCAATCGACCGGGCGAGGTGGAGCTCGGCCAGCTCTGCGCATTCGACAACTCGGTGGGTCGATGCGTCGTCGGCGATGTGGCCGGACGTGGCTACGTCACGGTGTCGAGCGGCCCCTCGTCTTCCTGCGGCGCCGCGCAATCCGCCTGCGAGACATTCGCCCGCGGCACCTTCACACCCGACGCACGCTGCATGGGCTGCGCAGCCACGGGCGAGGTCGGCACCGGCGTGTTTGTCCCGCCCTCCGTCGATTGCCGCGATGCACGCGCAGGTGAGCCACCCGGCATGACGGGCGGTCGCGTCTGCACGCCCACGCTGATCTCCGGCGCAACCGAGCCAGGCCGCCAATACGCCGACTACGCCGACTGCAGCGTCGTGCGCACACAGCGCCCCTACTACCCCTTCGAGGTCACCATCCCGGTCGACCCCGCCGACCCGCGCCTCACCGACGCGAGCTACATGGGCGAGGTCGCATGGATGCGGCAACAAGCCGAGGCCTCCGCCTGCGCCTGCTGCCACACCTCGACGCGCACGCCCGATGGCGCGGCCATCTGGGACACGGAAGCGGGCCCGCTCTGGGTCGACACGATCTCCGATGAAGCGCTCGCGATGCTCGGTGGCTTCACCGATTCCGCCGCATTCGGCTTCTACCCAGCCGCGAGCAACAACGGCTTCGACCGCTCCACCACAGGCCTTCCGACCACCGATGTCACCCGTCTCCGCGCCTTTGTGGAGAGGGAGTTCTTGCGCCGCGGCTTGACCCTCGCAGACGCCCGCGCACAGACGCCATTCGCACCATTCTTCAGGCAGTTGATCGAGTACACGCCACCGGCTTGCGAGAGCGGCGTGGGCGTCATCGCCGACGGAACGATCAACTGGACGGGCGGCCCCGCGCGCTACGTCAGCGTGCTTGAGGCGGGCTCTGCATCGCCTGGCGTCCCGCCGAACTGGGATCTCCCCGCAGGCATGCTCTGGTCAATCCGCGTCCCCCCGACCCTGCCCGCACTTGGATGCGGCATGCGCTACGGCGAACTCCCCGCCGGCAGCATCCAGCGCATCCCCGCCTCGGGCGCCGCACCCGCGCTCGTCTCAGGACGCACGTACTACCTCTACGTCGAACGCGACGTCATCCAGCCCATCACGCGCTGCACCTTTGTGGCGCCGTAGGGCGAGGCCGACACAGGGAACTGCGCGGGAAAATCGCTTCGCGTGATTCGGAACCGCGCCGGGAGTTTTCAAAATCTCGACGGGTGATTCGGAATCACGTGGGGCGTTTTTAAAATCTCGACTGGGGTTTCGGAATCCCGCCGCGCGTTTTTAAAATCTCAATTGGGGTTTCGGAATCCCGCTGGGAGATTTCAAAACCAGGTTTGGTGATTCGGAATCACGTCGGGAGATTTTGAAATCGCGTTTTGGGGGTCTTGGATGCCCGCAGAGGATATTTTTTGGTGGCGACGTGGGGGGAGGAGGCGACGGCGGATTTTGGGCGCACTTCCGCCATGGATGGAGCGCGACGCCCACCAGGCACGCGCGATGTTAGGTATCCGCAGGAGTGAAGATGCTGCCTGAGATCTCGCTGTGGATGTCCCTCTCACCAGAAGCGCGCCTGGAAATCGTCACAGGGATGCTCGGCCCAGCCAGGGTCGTTGGCGACACAGTGGCAGTGGAGCGCGAGGGGCATTGGTGGTTGGTCCTTCCGCCTGGTGCGTATGAGATTGGTCAGCGCCCGGAAGAGACTCAGTGGACCGATGACAACTTCCCGGGATGCGCTGTTCGTTGGGCGCCCCATCGCAAGGAAAACCTTTCAGCAACGCTGGTGAGAGCCAATGCGTTGGCGTTTGGAGAAATCGAGCTCGACGAGGACCGACTTCGGCTCGACGACGCCACCGAGCTCTCCGAGGGGCATGCGTTCTTCCATGAGGACGAGCTGTCGAACGTGGAGGCCCAGGTCGGTCGGTTGTGCACGTCGACCGAGTGGGAGGTTTGCGTGCGACTTCTGGGTAGCGCTGCGCCCTACCTCGTGCGCGGAACCCCACCGAGTCCAAGCCTCCTTGATCAGGCTTGCTGGGCCACGAGCACAGCGGGCTCCGGTTGGGCGCAGGTTCACTTCTGCCACGGCGAAGTCGGCTGGGAACGGCGCGGCGGGCCTGGCCTCTTCTGGCCCTTTCAGGATCGCACAGAGTGGCTTCTGACCGTGCCCTCTGTGCTTGTGGCCGCGGCTGACTTGTCGATCGACACATGCGTGGTGCGGCCCTCTCGGCGTCTCTGAGCCGCGACGTCATCGAACCATCACGCGCTATCCAGCGCAGATCTTTGGGCTCAGCATGCGCTTGTGAGCACGCTTCTTTTTGTCGTCGTCCTTGTGGTCTTTTTGGTGGTGGGCTTTCTCGCGATGCCGCGAAAGTCGGCGGACGAAGCGAAGCCAGATGCACCCGAGCCGGAGTTGGAGGAGCAAGACGACGAGCGCTCAGCGCTTGGTGAAATGCTCGCAGCGCACGATCTCGAAGGGCTCAAGGCGCTTCTTGCAGAGGAGCAGAACCTCAGTCTGGCCGCGGTGGACGACATGCCCCCGCTGCATGCAGCGATAGCTCTGGGCTTTCTCGAAGCGGTGCCGCTGTTGATCGAACACGGAGCTGCCATCGACTTTGTTGAGCCTCAGCTGGGTTCGGCACTTTCACTCGCAATCGCTTTAAAACATTGGGCGATCGTGAAGGTGCTGCTCGATGCGAAGGTGCCTCTCGACCTTGTGAACGAAGGCGGCGCCCATGCACTCCATGTGGCCGCATATGTCGGAGCGACCGAGACTGTGCGCAAGCTTCTCGACCGCGGCGCGCCACTGCACCAACCCAACTTTCAAGGCGGAACAGCGCTTCGTGCAGCGGCCGCAGCAGGGCACATCGAGACAGTTCGTTTGCTTCTCGAGCGCGGCGCAGAAATAGGACATGTTGATATATTTGGAGAATCAGAGATCGATGCTGCACATGCGGGTGGGCACGCAGCGGTGGTCACGCTCTTGAGGGCGGCAACACAGCCTCCCACCATGCGTCGAACGCGCGGGAGCGCACCCTTCGCGAGCCTTCTTCCATCGCGGAAAGATGCGCTCGTTCAACAGCTTCGAGATGCCGCGCAGCGAGGCGCGCTTCTGGACGAGGTTGCGCTCAGCTCCATCGAGGCGCCGAGCATCGTGCACATCGCGAAGGAGATTTTCCCGAACATCACCCTGATGATGCCCACGGACGATATCCCTGACCCGCGCAAAGCCTTTCGAAACGTGGCGTTTCAGCTCTGGCGCTATGAAGCACAAGACGCTCATGTGGTCGCGCCGGAGCGTGACGAAGATCAGATGTCGCGCGTCATGCTTCTCGCGCTGATCCCCTACCTTCAACACGCTTGGTCGACAGGTGCGGCATTGCTCGCCTCGGACATCGAAGTGTCCGGGCTGCCTTCGTTGCTCGTGCTGATGGCGCGGCCGCCCACCGAACTCTTGGAGCGTCTTGAGCCGTGGGACGCATGGTTTCGCGCGCAGGTCGCGACCGCGTTCATCGCTTCCTATGTCGGCGATGATCCGTGGGCTCAATCGAAGCGAAGAGAGCTTCTCTACGAGGTGCTCGATGGCCCGGCGGATTGGGCGAATACGGCGGTGATCGTCGCGCTCGTGGATGTTGCACGTCGTGATGAGAACGCGCGCGAGGACATCATCAAGAAGCTCTTCGCGACCGCACGTCGACCGGTGTGCCCACCCATCTTTCAGCACATCGTGCAGCCTGCAGCCTGGGCGTTGGATGAGCTGGGAGAAGAGAAGGCCCGCGAGGAGTTCCGCGAGATCATCGCGGCGTTTTGAAGCCCGCCTCAGGCTCCGAAGATCATGGGCGAGCCCGCGAGGAGCAGCGCCCCGAAGCTCGCCTCGAAGACCACGGCGCCAAGGTTCTTCGGCTCTCTGTACCCGGCGTCTGCAACCATCGACACCAGTCGACCCAGGGCAGCGCCGAACCAGGCCAAGCCCGAGACGAGGTAGGCCAGCGGTTCGCCCGTGAGCAGCGGGACCAGACCCATCGCCACAAACATTCCGCCGAACGTTGCGCGAAACTCGGCGAACGAGGTCTTGCTTGTGGCAGTGAGGCCGGTGAAGCGCGATGCCGCCGTGGGTGCGAAGAGCCCGAGGCAGCCCATCGCTGTGGTCAGCACCGCACCGGTGATGTTGAGGATGTCGACGAGTCGCATCAGGTCTCCGTGCGGGCTGAGTAGCGAATGCTCTGTGCTGGTTGGAAGCGTTGCGTCTCGATCGAATGCGGTGGCAGCCTCAATCCACGAACTCAGGCTCGCGCTTCTGCATCACCGCCATCACGGCTTCCATCTGGTTGGGCGAGCCCAGAAGCTCAAGCTGAAGCTCGGTCTCGAGGCCAAACGAGACGCGCGGTGTGGCGCCGATCGATCGACGCAGAAGGCGCTTTCCAGATCGAACTGCATTCGGGCTCTTGCTCGCGATCTCCTTCGCCAGGCGCTGCGCTTCTTCACCCGGTGCCTCGTGCAAACGTGTGACGAGGCCGAGCGTTTGCGCCTCGGGCGCATGGACGATGCGGCCTGTGTAGAGAAGCTCGGCGGCGAGGTCGGGACGCACCAAGTGCATCAACGTTTGTGAGGCGCCCATGTCGGGAATGAGGCCGTATTTGATCTCCATCACGCAGAGCTGCGTCTCGGGATGTGCGATGCGGATGTCGGCGCCGAGCGCAATCTGAAGGCCGCCTCCGAAGGCCACGCCATGCAGCGCACAGATGACGGGCACATCGACTTCTTGCCAGACCCAGGCGACACGCTGCGCGAGGTTCGCGGGGGATTCCTCGGGGCGCGCGAGGAGCTTTTGTCCTGCATCGCCCATCGTCAAAAACGCGTTCCAATCCAGGCCCGCGCAGAAGGATTTGCCTGCGCCTTGGAGCACCACGGCGCGCACGGATTTGTTCGCCTGCACCGTGATGCCCGCTTCAACGATCGCCTCAAACATCGGCAGGTCGAGGCCGTTGCGCTTGTCTGCGCGGTTGAGCGTGATCGTGGCAACGTGGTCTTCGACTCGAACCAGAACGCGGTCTTCACTCATGATGATTGGGAAGGTACACGAGCCCGAAGAGCCCTGAGTTACGCTTCACGCACATGACCAACTTGCGTGATGAGCTGCTCGCGATTGCGAAGCGTCTTGAGCTTGCGATCGAGTTTCCTCCGGCTGTTCTCGCGGAGGTGGAAGCGCTGGTCGCAGACCCTGGGATCGATGACCCGAGCCTGGTGGATCGCACCGCATTGCCGCTCGTCACGATCGATGGAGAGACCTCGAAGGATCTCGATCAGGCACTGCATGTGGCCCGCGAGGGCGATGGTTATTTGATCTCCTATGCGATCGCGGATGCCTCGCATTACGTGAAGCCGAAGTCCGCGCTCTTCGAAGAGGCGATGCGTCGCGGGGCCACCTATTACTTTCCCGGATGGTCGGTGCCGATGTTGCCAAGGCCGCTTTCTGAGGGGCTCGTCTCACTCAACCCCGATGGCCCGCGTCGCGCCTTGCTCTTTCTTCATCGCCTTGATTCACGAGGCGAATTGATCTCCACGACGCTGGAGCGCGCGCGCGTTCACTCGAAGGCGAAGCTCTCGTTTGGCGGCGTGCAGCGCTTTGTCGACGGGACGGATACGAGGCATCGCGGTGCTGCGTTTGAAGAGAGCCTCTTCCTTCTGCGCGAGGTCGGTCGAAAGCGCATGAAGCTCGCGGCGGACAAAGGCCACATTCGCTACCGACGCGAGGAGGTCACGATTCAGCTCGATGGTGAGGGCATCTCGTTCGCGGTGATGGAAGCCGCGCGCGATGAGGTGGAGCTCTGGAATGAGCAGATCTCGCTGCTCTGCAATGCCGAGGGCGGGCGCCTCCTGCGTGAGCATCCAAGCCCCGCGGTGCAGCCGATCTACCGCGTGCACGGAGGGCCCGCGCCCGAGCGTTTGGAGGAGCTGAGTCAGCTCACGGAAGCGCTCGCGCGTGCGCACGGATTGCCTGAAAATCCTTGGTGTTGGGCACCTTCGAGGCAATCGCTCGCGGAGTACATCGATGGGCTTCCGCATGCGGAATCGGGCTCGCTTGAAGACAGGCTTGTGCGTGCGATCAGCCGGCAGGCGGTGATGGTGAATCTGCGCTCGGAGTACTCGATCGAGCCAGGCCCGCACTTCGGCGTGGGTGCTGAGCCGTACGCGCGTTTCTCTGCACCGATGCGCGAGATGGTCGGTGTCTTCTTGCACAAGGAAGCCGTCGAGATGCTCACCGGTGTGCATCCCTCGGTGGAGGAAGATGAGGCACTGCGTGCGCGTGTTGTGGAGGTCGCAAACCAATCGCGTACGACGCAGCGCACCGTGCAAGACGCGGCCAATGAGCTCGTGCTCGACAAGATCTTTCGTCCTGAGGTGAGCAAGCCTTTTGCGGAGCGCACGCGCATGTCGGGCGTCGTCATGGGCATCACGAGCGGGAAGATTCACGTGCGTCTCGATCATCCGCCGATCGACGTGAAGCTCTACATGCGTGACCTCGCCAAGACCTTCGACAACGCCTGGCTTGAGCCTGCCGAGCTCGGTGCGGTGCTGCGCAAAAAGGAGACGGGCGAGGTCGTGCTCAAGCTTGCAGATCGCGTGACGCTCTGCATTGCGCGAAGGGATGATGCGCAGCGGAGATGGGTGCTCGCGCTCGTCTAAATCACGCAGCGGCCAAGGGCACTTTCAGCGTTGCGATCGTGCCTCCGCCCTCATGTCCCTCCAGTCGGATCGAGCCTCCGTGACCCTGCGCGATGCGCTTCACCATGGTGAGCCCAAGCCCGAGCTCTGCGGATGCACCTGCACGCACATGGGCCTTGGATTCACCGCGCGCGAAGGGCGAGAAGATGCGCAGGCTGTCCTTTGGCGAGATGCCGGGGCCGCGATCGATGACGCGGATGATGGCGAGGTCGGTGGACCAATTGAGTTCGACCACCACGGGAGTTTGGTCGCTCACGCGTGCGGAATTCTCGATGAGGTTTCGGAGCGCGCGACGCAGCAGACGTTCGGACCCGTGCACGCTCGGAGGCTCGCCCTCGCCGATGACAACGAGCCGGTAGTCGGTGTCCGCAAAGCGCATGCGTGAGGCCGCGATCGCGCTCTCCATCCAAGGGATCAGATCCACGCGGCTCTTGGCGATCTGACCTATCGGGTTCGCCGCTCGGCCCTCCGTGAGCTGAAGCCGCGCTGCATCGAGGAGCTCCTTCAGCAGCTCGTCGAGGTCATGCACGTCGCCGCGCAAACCCGCCAACGAGGCCGCGTCCAGCGGCTCACCCTCATCGGCCATGTCGAGTGCCAGCGAGAGGCGCGCCAGCGGTGTACGCAGCTCGTGCGAGAGGCTTGCGAGCAGCTCCTTCTCCGCGTCGAGCAATGCGCGGAGATCATCGACCATCGTGTCGAAGGCACGGCCCACTTCACCAAACGCACCGTCGTCCTCCAGCTGGCTTTGTGTGCGCAGATCGCCCGAGGAGACGGCGCGTGCGGCAAGCGTCAAGCGGGCCATCGGCTGCACGAAGCGACGCGTGAGGAAGAGCGCGCTGAGCAGGGATGTGAGCGCGCCAAAGGTGAGTGCGCTGACGACAGACGCCGGAGAGAGAGGCGCCCTCAAGCACAACGAGAGGTGCCCCATGCGGCCCTCCGCCTCTGCGCAGCGCACGTTGAATGAGGATTCATTTCCGTAGCGTTGGCCCTCGGGTGTGAGGAGCAGGAGATCGCCAGGAACGACGTGTTGCTTCTCCAGAACGCACGCGATTGGATCAGGCGATTGGTCACACGTCTCGACTACAAACTGGGCCAATTCGTCGAGAAAACGTGGGTCTGGAGCATTGGGGAGGGCGACGACAACGAGCGTTGCGACCGCGACCACGAACGACAGGAGCGTGGTGGCGTAGAGCCACATCGCGAGTCGGAAGACGGGACCGCGTCGGGTCGTCTGTTGAGCGTTGCCGCCATGCGTGGGTGCGCTTTCCTTCACGGAGCTTCCTGCGGCGCGAACATGTAGCCAACGCCTCGCACGGTGCGGATGAGCGTGCCGTCGTCGTCGAGCTTGGCGCGCAGGCGACTCACAAGAACATCGACTGCGCGATCGAAGACCTCGTCGTTCGCGCGATGAAGAAGCTCCACGAGCACCTCTCGTCCGAGCGTGCGTGCGGGTCGCTCTGCGAAGGCCACAAGGAGATCGAACTCAAGCTTGGTGAGGTTCAGCGCTTGGCCTTTTCGTGAGGCGATGCGCAGCACGCGATTCACTTCGATGTCGCCCGCCTGCAGCATCGGGTCGGGCTTGAGGCGCCCCAGTCGACGACGCCCATGCGCATTCACGCGGGCCAGCAATTCGCGGCTTGAGAAGGGCTTGGGCAGATAGTCATCGGCGCCGATCTCAAGGCCAAGGACGCGATCGACCTCTTCGCCGCGCGCGCTCACCATCACGATCGGAACATCGCTGTGGTTGCGGATCTCGCGACAGACAGCGAGGCCATCCATGCCGCCCTTGAGCGTGAGGTCGAGCAAGATCACGTCGTGCTCTTCGGTGGCGGCGCGCATCAACGCATCGTGTCCGTTGTCGACGACCGTCACGCGGATGTCGTTCTTCTCGAGATGCTGCTGCGTCAAGGACGCGAGGCGTGGGTCGTCTTCGACGAGCAGAACCGAGAGGGAGCGCGGGTCGGCGGAGGGCATGTGGATGACTATGACGGGTTCACCTGCGGACCGATTGTTTCAGCGTGTTGCAAAGCCCCTCGCAACCTCGCCAAACCTCGCCAAAAGCGCCGCGTTTGCGAGGGAACGCGCGGGCAACGTTGCAGTGTGTTGCGCACCATCGACCGCGTTCTTCGTCGCTGCACAGTGGGTGGATGCACGCAGCGCTCACCCACGCGAACGACGCGCCCAAGCCTCTCGCAGAGAGGCATTCCGGTGATGCAAGGCGCCTCTTGCCCTCGCTTGCGATCGTCGAGCTCGCCCTCGCCATGTTCTTGGAGAAGCCGATCAAATCCGTCGGCACGTTGCTCGGTGTCGTCTTCGCGGTGGTGCTCTCGCTCGGTCAGACAGGCTTCTTCTTTGGGCTCATCCAGAAGAACTTGATGCTCGTCGAGAACGTCGATGCAGACCTCTGGATCATCGACGAGGCGATGGGCCCATTCGGCCAGACCGCACCCATCTCCACCCGCGCGCATCGCCTCGCACTTGGAACACCCGGCGTGGCCTCTGCCGAGCCGATCTTGGTGGGTGCAGCGTCCGTCGAGGGGCGTGACGGAACGACCGCGTTGCTGCAGCTCATCGGGGCCCATCGCGAGGGCGCAGCAAGCCCTTTTCAGGTGGTCGCGGGTGACCCCAATGCGCTGAACGAACCCGGCACGATCTTCCTCGACGACTCCATTCGCGAAGACCTCGGTGGCATCGATCTGGGGGACACCGTCGAGGTGAATGGATCGCGCCTTGTCGTGTCTGGTTTCACGTGGGGACTCGTGCCGATGGGGAGCTCCTATGCCTTCGCAAGCGAGGGAAGGGTGCGCGCGCTCCTGCGCATGCGAGAGGACCGCACGACGGCCGTTGCGGTGCGCCTGGAGGACGGTGCATCGGAGGCGGAGGTGGCCGCGCAGCT
Organism: Sandaracinaceae bacterium; assembly: GCA_044373065.1. Taxonomy (GTDB): domain Bacteria; phylum Myxococcota_A; class Polyangia; order Polyangiales; family Sandaracinaceae; genus JAFLCL01. The sequence goes on along the minus strand of JBILQT010000107.1, from coordinate 990 downwards.
TCGATCGTCCCTTACTGGCGTGCTCGTTTTGAGTGCAGATGAGTATCGCGCGCGCCTGATTGAGTACGTGCTGACGCGAACGCCTGCGGGCGTGCTGACGGGCGGGTCTGCGGGCTTTGGCGCGCTGGTCGGCTTTGTGATCGTTGCGCTCTCGATGTTCTCCAGCGTCAGCGACTCGATGCGCGAGCTGGGGACACTCAAGGCGGTGGGCGCGCGGCAGAGCGATCTGGTGGTGTTGCTGATGTCCTTGGGAGGCATCGTGGGTGTTCTCGGCGGCGTCACAGGGGTCGCGCTCGTCGCGCTCATCGCGAACTTCGTGCGCACCTCCTCGTTCAGTCTCGTCCTTCCGCACGCAGCCGTTGCGGTTGTCTTTGTCGCGGGCGTGGTGCTCAGCGTCAGCGCATCCGCGTTCGCATCGGTGCGCCTGCGAACCATCGACCCGGCCATGGTGTTCAAGTGAGCGCGCACGACGCACAGGGCCGCCTTCTCGCAGTGGAGGGCGTCACCAAAACGTACGGCGAGGGTGAGGGTGCCGTGGCTGCCCTACGGGGCGTCGATCTCGCGGTGAAGAAGGGCGAACTCTGGATCCTTCGCGGGCCCTCGGGATGCGGCAAAACCACCCTGCTGCAGATCCTCGGATGCGTGCTGAAGCCAACCTCGGGGCGCGTCTTTGTGGAGGGCCGTGACGTGACGCAGCTGAGTGAGAGCGAGCGCGCTCCGCTTCGACTCAACACGATTGGTTTTGTCTTCCAAGAGCCCGGCCTCTTCGACGCGTTGACGACCACGGAGAACGTCGCCTTGCCGCTTCGTCTTCGCGGCATGTCTCGTTCGCAAGCGCGAGATGCAGCGTCGGTGGCGCTTCAATCGGTGGGTCTTGGCACCAAGCTCAACATGACGCCGAGGCAGCTCTCCGGCGGTCAGCGTCAACGCGTCGGAATCGCGCGCGCGCTTGCGGGAGCACCGTCGATCTTGCTCGCGGATGAGCCCACT
>JBILQT010000312.1:0-7910 GCA_044373065.1 Sandaracinaceae bacterium | reverse complement strand
CGTGCCCTTGGCGATGAGGCGATAGACGGTGACGACCTTCGTCTGACCGATGCGATGCGCGCGGTCGGTTGCCTGGTCTTCCACGGCCGGGTTCCACCAGGGGTCGAAGTGAACGACCGTGTCGGCGCCCGTGAGGTTCAAGCCGGTGCCGCCTGCCTTGAGCGAGATGAGGAAGGCGTTGCAGCTCTCATCGGTGTTGAAACGGTCGACGCGCTCCTGGCGATCCTTGGTCGACCCATCGAGGTACTCGTAGCGGATGCCGTCCTGATCGAACGCCGTGCGGATGAGCTGAAGCATCTCGACGAACTGCGAGAAGACGAGCACGCGATGCCCGCCCGCCACAGCCTCGGCGAGGATCTCGCGGAGGGCCGAGAGCTTGCCGCTCGTGTCGTCGTTCCACTCGCCGTTGAGCTTGGTCAGGCGCGGGTCGCAGGCTGCCTGACGCAGGCGTGTGAGCGCCGCGAGGATCTGAATCTGCGTCTTGCCGACCCCCTGCTTCTCGACCTCGGAGAAGACCGACGCACGCAGCTGCGCGAGCATCTGCTTGTAGAGACGATTCTGTTCCTCGGCGAGCGGGACGATGATCTCCTGCTCAATCTTCGCCGGAAGCTCCGGCGCAACCTGCGCCTTGGTACGACGCATCACGAGCGGGCGCACGATCGAGCGCAGACGACGAATCGTCTCCTCATCGCCACGCTCCACAGGCCGCGCATAGCGCTCCTCGAAGTTCTTCAGACTGCCGAGGAGGCCCGGCGAGACGAAGTCCATGATCGACCAGATCTCGCTGAGGCGGTTCTCGATCGGCGTGCCGGTGAGCGCGAGACGACGGTCGCTCTTCACACGCTTGGCTGCACGCGCCGTGGCCGAGAGCGGGTTCTTGATGTGCTGCGCCTCATCGAGGATGAGGTAGCGGAAGCCGACGGCCGAGAGCAGCTCCTCATCGCGACGAAGAAGCGCGTAGCTCGTGATGACGACATCGACGTCTTCGAGCTCCGCCTTCTGCTCATGACGGTCGGTGCCCTGCCAGAGCAAGGTCGAGAGCGAGGGCGCGAACTTCTCAATCTCACGCGCCCAGTTCGGGACGACCGAGGTTGGCGCCACAACGAGCGTCGGCTGAGACGACTTCGTCTTGCTCTTCACCCAGAGCAAAAGCGCGATGGTCTGCAGCGTCTTACCCAGGCCCATGTCGTCGGCGAGGATGCCGCCTGTGCCCACGCCGTGAAGGAAGACGAGCCAGGAGAAGCCGCGCTTCTGGTAGTCGCGGAACTGCGCGACCTTGAGGTTGCGGGGCTTGGGAACGGCCTCGATCTCGCTGACATCCTCGAGCTTGTTGAAGAGCTCTTTGGCCTGCGTCGAGACGGAGTGATTTCCGACAAGACGAAGCAGCTCTTGAACGCGCCCGGCCTGCGAGAGCGGGATCTTCGCGCCGCCATGACCGGCAACAATCTCGGCCATGCGCTCAAGCACCTCGGCGACCTCATCCGCACGCACGGGCGCCCAGGAGCCATCGGGCAGCTTCACAAGCTTGCGGCCCTTCTCAAGCGCGTTGCGAAGCTCGTCTTCATCGACGGCCTGACCATCCGCGGTGAACGAGACATCGAGCGAGAGCCAGTCGACACCGCTTGCGACGCGCACGGCCGCAGCAACCGTCGTGTTGTGAATCTTCACCGCGCGCAGATCGGAGGGAACAAGCTTCTCCCAGTCGGCGGGCAACGCGAGAATCCCCTGCGTCCAGAAGGCGATCGCTGCATCGCCCTCACAGCGAAGGCCCTCACGAGATTCGTCGATCACAAAGCCGCAGTTCATCACCTGCTGCACGGCCGCCATCTCAGCGCCGACATCGCGACGCACGACACGTGGGCGCCCGGAGGGGTCACGCGGCGGCAAGAATGCGAGGGGCGAGGGGAACTGCCCCGGCGGCACCGGAAAGACCTGCTCGCCATAGAGCACAGAGACCTTCGCGCGGGCCTCGAGGATGTCGCCATCGGTCTGAAGCCGGAAGCGCGGCTGCTCGTCGACGAGGTCTGCCACCTGGCTCAAATCGGGAAGCTCGCTGCTCAGCAACGCGGCCACCTTCGGGATGAACTCCGTCAGCAGGCGCGGCAGCTCCGTCATCGGATAGACGAGCGCGGGCGAGCGATAGAGACGCTGAAGCCAGGCTGGCGTCACCGCATCCACAAGCGGTCGCGCGATGCCCTCGGTCGTGTCGACGTGCCAGCCCGGAGCGCCCTCAAACCAGGCGCCGCTCGAGAGCGGAAAGCGACGCACGCCCGTCTTGTTCTCGAAGACGACACGCACGCGGCAGGTCTTGCCGTTGGCCTGATCAAGCTCGATGCGCGGACGCAGTGCATCGTCCGCAAAGCGCAGCTCCATCGAGGCTGGGTCGAGCAGGACGCGCTCACCGCGAAGGAGCGAGAGAAGCTCCGCTGCATCCTCGCCGCGCACCTCGGCCGTCGCCGTTGGGCCACGACCCACATGCCTTGCAAGCACGCGCAGCGCAGGGCGCACACTCGCTGAGACGCCTGCAAACGAAGCCAGCGTGTCGGTGATCGGAATGCCTGTGCGCGTCCCCCGCACCACCGCCGTGACGGCGATCGAGGCCGGGCGGACCTGCACGCGGAACTCAATGTCGAAAGGCCGACGCTCTTCCTCTGGGCTCGGAAGCCAGGCATCAAAGAGCGCGCGGCCCTCGCTCGCCGTCAGCGGGACGGGCGCGAGCACAGGCACCACCGCGGTCGCGATCGGAAGCACGCCCGGCTCAAGCTCGCCACGGCGACGACGGCGCGAACGACGGCGCTTGCCACCCGCCGAAACCGTCTGCGCGGAGGGCGATGCGAGGTCGGTGGCCGTCTTGCTCGCCGCGACGGCGAAGCGCGGATCGATCGACCCCTCGCCTGGGCGCGCCCGTGAGGGCCGCTCGCGATCCCGAAGCGCAACGAGAAGGGCCGCGACGTGCTTGCAATGCCCGGTCGGGCCACGGAAGCCTGGGCAGGTGCACTGCGAGCGAATGCTGCCGTCCTCCTGGAGCGTCATCTTCGGCTCGTACATGTCGGACTTCACCGCGATGCGGCCGTGTGCCTCCGACTCGACCGTCGCGATGTTCTGCACATCCCCGCGCCTTGCGTACTGACGCCCCCGCAAGAACGCATTGCCTCCGACGATGCGCTGGATCGCACGGTCCGAAAGGCGACCGACGTGCACGCCGATCTTGCTCTCATCGTAGACGCGCTCAAGAGACGCGCCTTCCAGGTCGTCTTCGCCGTCTACCTCGCCTTCGCCTTCATCCTCTTCATCGCCTTCCACGAGCTCGTCGTCGGGCGCTTCTTCTGTTTCGGGCGATGTCAACTCAGGGAACGATGTCTCGGCCATGCCTGACTTCCTGGTCAGAATCCGCGCATTTTCATGCGCCATCACGATCTCTGCTCTCGCCGCAAACCCGCGTCTCAAGGTCCCAACCGGCAGCGGTGACCCCGTGGGACCGCCTGCCAAACGAAATAGAACTCACCCTAAGGTGACGAGCACTTTCGCGAAGCGACTTGCTTCCGGCTGCTACGAACGTTCTCAAGAGAACGCGCGGAACTGGGTAAGGCTCGGCCGATATCGCACGTCAGATGCAACAAGGCAAGCGTTTGCGCAGGCACGCTGGGCCACCCCAGCCCTCAACGCACCGAGCGCGGCACCTTCATGCCCCACAGGTTGAAGAGTCCTTGGTACCCTCACGCGCATGTCCGTGACCTTCCAGGATGTCCTCCGCGCTTGGCCCGTCGTGCACCGGTCGCTCCCGCGAACCCCGCTCTACCGGTACTCGCTGCTCTCCTCGCGCTGGGGTTTCGACGCCTTCGTGAAGCACGAGAATCACCTGCCGATCGGCGCCTTCAAGGTGCGCGGCGGCGTGAATCTCTTTGCGAACCTCACGGATTCGCAGCGCGCGCGCGGCGTCATCACGGCCACCCGCGGCAACCACGGCCTCTCCCTCGCCTGGGCCGCCAAGACCTTCGGCTCACGCGCAGTCATCTACGTCCCGAAGCACAACAACCCTGAGAAAAACGCGATCATGCAGGCGCTCGGCGCCGAGGTGGTCGAGCACGGACGCGACTTCGACGATGCCCGCGAGGAAGCCGAGGCCCGGGCCCGCGTGGATCTTCTTCGCTACGTCCACCCCGCGAACGAGCCCCTCCTCATCGCCGGTGTCGGCACCTACGGCATGGAGATCGCCGAGGATTTGCCCGACGCCGACGCCATCTTCGTCCCGATCGGTGGCGGCAGCCTGATCAGCGCAACGGTGATTGCCCTTCGCACGATGCGCCCGGAGATGAAGATCTACGGCGTCCAAGCCGAGCGCGCCGACGCCCTCGCCCTCTCGCTCGAGCGCGGCTCCCTCACGCACATCGAGAAAGCCGACACCTTCGCCGACGGCCTCGCCACCCGCTACGCCTTCGAGCTCCCCTTCGAGATCCTCACCAAATACAAGCTCGACGGCATCGTCCGCGTCTCCGAGAACGAGATGCAGGAGGCCGTGAAGACCGCCCTTGAAGGCACGCACAGCATGGCCGAGGGCGCCGCCGCCGCCGCCTACGCCGCCGCGTTCAAGATGCGCAGCGAGCTCCGCGGCAAGAAGGTCGTCATCGTGCACAGCGGCCACAACATCGACCGCAACACGCTCCGCTGGGCCCTCGGCCTCTTCGACGCCTAGTTCCTGTTCCCGAATAGGATCCGGCGATTTTGAAATCGACACGGCTTCGTTCCGAAGAGGACCCGGCGATTTTAAAATCGGGAACGCCTATCTCCGAATAGGACCCGGCGATTCTAAAATCGACACCCCCTTATTCCGAATAGGACCCGGCGATTTTAAAATCGGCACCCCCTTGTTCCGAATAGGACCCGGCGATTTTAAAGTCGGCACCCCCTTGTTCCGAATAGGACCCGGCGATTTTAAAATCGGCACCCCCTTGTTCCGAATAGGACCCGGCGATTTTAAAATCGGGAGCGCCTATTTCCGAATAGGACCCGGCGATTTTAAAATCGGGAACGCCTATTCCGAATAGGCCCGGGCGATTTTAGAATCGGGAACGCCTATTCCGAATAGGACCCGGCGATTTTAAAATCGGGAACGCCTATTCCGAATAGGACCCGACGATTTTAGAATCGGGAACGCCTATTCCGAATAGGCCCGGGCAGGTTCAGACGGCGGACTGGCGATGGACGATGAGGCGCAGGAAGCCCTTGATCGCGCCGTGGAGCAAGGCGTAGACGACCAGCGCGATGAGGATCGGCAGGGCGAGTGTGAAACCGCCTGCGCTTGGGCTTGCGACGATGCCTCGAAACATCGTGAAGAAGGGGTCGGTCACGGACTGGATGAGCTGGACAAACGCATTGCCGGAGCGCGCCGCGACGAAGACCAGCACCAGGCGGATCACGAGGAGCCCGTAGAGGAGCGAGAAGAGGTAGTCGAGCACCTGCGAGAGGCATGCAAAAGCGCGGGCGCGCCCAAGCTCACGGCTTGTTCCGGACACCTCGTCGATCGCGTTTCCGCGCATCTCGTTCGCCAGTTGATTGAGCTTTCCTGATTCGTCGGGGCCTTGGTTTGCGGCCCGCTCGGCGATCTCAGCTTTGATTTCACGACCGATGCTGCCCGCGGCCGCCCCGTGCTGGGCGATGCGCCTGGCCTCATCCTCGGCAAGTCTTTCGTCTTCCATGGCTGCTCCCCTCTCGCTTCAGGGCTCGGTGACGGTTGCGCCGTCGAGGGTGATCGCCGTCTGGGCGAGGAGGCGCCCGTTGACGGTCGCGCCCGTGCGCAGGGTGATCGAGGTCTGGCTGAGGATCGTTCCCTCGCAGTGCGAGGTCGTGCCGAGGTCTGCGAGGCCGCTTACCTTCCAGACGATATTCTCCGGGCGTGCGCCACCCGCGAGGACAACGCGTGCGCCGCTGTCGAAGGTGAGGTCGCCAGCGATCTGGAAGACCCAGACGTCCGTCGCGCTGCCGCTCAGCGTGATGTCGGCTGGAATCAGCACGCCCGTGCCCCAGCGGTAAACACCGCGCGCGATTGTGAGACCGCCAATGTTGCCTGCGCCAAGCTCGGTCTGATCGGGTGCACGTCCGGCCGCGTCGGTGAAGGCGAGCTCCATGTCGCCGATGGCGGTGGTCAGGTTCGCGGGCGTTGGGACGGCATAATCCGCGGCGTAGACATTTCCGGTGACCTGCGTGGAGGTGGCAAAGACGTTCGTGGCATCCGCGCTGAGCGAGAAGTTCGTGATGAAGGTGGCCGCGGCGGGGCTGAGGCCCACGTCTCCCGTGATGGCCGAGGTGGGCACGGTGGAGATGCCAGACTTCGCAAGCAGGACAAAATCCCCGGCGCGTCCGAGGTTCACGGGCAGACCAGGCAAGCGTGTGTTGCCGGTGGTGAAGCGGAAGACGTGGGGAGCGGCGAGAGAGACGCCGAAGGAGCTCTCTGCAGTGGCCGCAACGCGCGCGGTGTAGGTGGTGTCCGCCTCAAACTGCGCGGAGGGCCAGAAGGTCGCGGTCGTGCCCGCGTAGATCACCGTGCCGGGCACCACCACGGGTGGGTCTCCGCTGGAGACAGAGAAGGCCGCCACGACGCTATCGCGCGCCATCGGTGCGCTGAAGGTGACGCTCGCATTGCTGTTGAGCGCGACATCCGTGGCACCGCTGAGTGGCAGGTTGGAGAGAACGGTCGGCGTGGGCGCAACCCAGGCGTCGCCGGGCAAGGCGCCGCCGTCTCTTCCGCTCGCGTCCGAGGTGGGGGTTGGGTCGCATGCGGTCGCAAGCGAGAGGATCAGCAGCGCGGCAAGGCTCATCGAAGAAGGAAAGTGGGTCATCGTCCCACCGCTTCGCACGGCATGTGCCGCATCGAGGACCGCCTCTTCTGCGTCGGGAGCCCATGAAAACGCAGGCGCTTGTTCCATTTGGCCACAGCGCCGTCGCAAAATGCCTCGCCAAACAAGGCTTGGACGGGCTTCGCGCGTGGGCATGAACTTGCTGAACGCAGCCAAGGGCCTGGCCTCGCCGCTCCTCTTGGGCGGTTGAGTTCGGGCTTCACCTTGGAGTGTCTGAATGTCGAAATCGAAAAGGCTTTGCGTGTTCTCAGCTGTCGCTGCCCTCTGCCTGGCCGCCTCGTTGTCCTTCCCCGCGGCGAGTCTCGCGCATGATCCGATGTAACCGAAGCTCAACGTCTACTTCCGCCTTGGCGCCTTCGGTGAGTTCGAGGGACGCGCGGGCAATGGACCGATGCAGCGCGGTGGGATGGAGCCGGGCTTCGGTGGCGGCCTGGAGCTCGAGGTGCCGCTCAACCCCTACCTCGCACTCGGCGGCGGCTTCGAGGCGCACGGGGTGAGCAATGCGCGCATGTCGAATAGCTACAACGTCAGCCTCGACTTCCTCTTTGTGCCGCGCGTCCGCATCCCCTTCGGCTCACACCCCTGGCATGGCGAGGTCTACTTCGCGCTGCCGATCGGCCCCACGGTCAGCCTTCCGCACGACCGCTACGCGGACGCAATGTTCGCAGGACCGCTCGACGCAGGCTTTGGTGTCGCAGGCGGCGGACGCATCGGCTTTCGCAGCAACGTGAACGACCTCGTCGGCTTCTTCGTCGACGTCGGCCCGATGCTCCACTACGTCGAATACCCACGCCGCCTCGGCGGAGCGAACTTCGACATCTGGGACATCCAGTTCGTCGCGCGCGCAGGCGGCTCGTTCGGCTTCGGCGGCGGCTGATTCAGTAGATCATCTCGCCGAGCGGTTCCGTCGGGATTGGCGTTGGATTCGGCACGGATGGAACGTCAGTCGCTCCAGCGGCGTTTGTGGGCGCCTCGGCAGCAGGAGGCGCAGCGACCACGGCGGGGCTGATCACAATCTCCACGCGAACCGTCTGGCCAGCCTCGACGCGCGTCGTG
>JBILQT010000201.1:0-13796 GCA_044373065.1 Sandaracinaceae bacterium | reverse complement strand
GCGTTGATGCGGACGTCCTGTCCCGCGGGGACATTCGTCAGGCGGAACGTGCCCTCCGCGTTCGAGACGGTATGCACCGGGTGATAGAGCGTGACGATGTCGAGGCGGCCGCAGGGGTTGGCAAAGCCGCACTGCACTGTGCGGGCCCCGCCAGTGTCGAGCTCGACGTCGATGGGGTCGGTCGGAATCAAGGCGCGCGTCATCCCCGTGCCGAGGTCCGGGAAAAACGGGAACGTCGTCGCGTTCTCCAGATGGACGGTGTCACCGCGCTCGGCGACCAACACGCGCGGCTCAAGGCGACAGCGCTCAATGCGAACACGATGCGTCTGCGGCGCACCGGAGTGTGGCCAACGCGTGGCATCGCCCGTCGCAGTGATGACCAGGTTCGTCAGGCCGCCGCCTGCCGCGACTTGTACGGGCTGACGATCCGACTGCTGCGGAGGCGGGCAATCTGTTGGCGCCTCAGCCGTGGGCCGCGCCGTCGTCATCGGGTTGGTGTCGAACGCAGGCAACGTCGCGCCCTCGGCCAGCCGAACGATGCCCTCGATCGTGCCAAACGGGATGTTCTGCTCGGGCGTCGGCGTCTCGACGGGCTCCGGCGTTGGCTCGTTACCTGGCGTCGAAGCCTCCGAGCCACAGGCCGTGAGGGAGAGCGCGAGGCCGAGGCCTGCGAGACCAAAAGATCGAAGGTGATGCATGGCTTCTCCAAGACGCGAGAGTCGTGAAACGAAACGACCCTCCGACGCATGTCAGAGGGTCGGCTCTTGTTCGAGCGATTTCCAATCGTCCAAGACGATTGTCGTCTACTCGGCCTGCGCAACAGCCTCGGCCGCGGGGGCCTCGTCTGCAGGCACTTCGTCGGCGATGCCCGCCATCTGGTTCGCTGCACTCGTCGCCACCTGGACATACGCCGCAGGCGCCAAGCCCATGCGCACCACGAAGTAGCCCGCGAGGATCAACGCCGAGACGACGTACATCGACTTCATCGGCACCGCGACGGGCGCGCCCGCCTCGGGGGTCTTCATGAAGAGATAGACGAGGACCTTGAGGTAGTAGTAGGCGCCGATGGCGCTCATGATGACGGCGAGGATCGCGAGGTAGGTGAGCGAGCCGCCCGCCTGAATCGCCGACTCAAGGATCCAATACTTCGCGAAGAAGCCGGCCGTGGGCGGAAAGCCCATGAGCGAGAGGATGCCGAGCGTGAAGGGGATGCCGATCCACGGATGACGACGGCCAACCCCGGCGAGGTCCTCGTAGCTGACGGCCTCTTTGCCGCGGCTGCCCACGAGGATGAGGCTGCCGAACGCGAGCACGTTCGAGACCGTGTAGGCGAGGAGGTAGAAGAGGACGCTCGAGAGCGCCTCGGTCGTCAGACGGCCCTCGTTGAACTGCGCAGCAGCGACGAGGCCGATGAGGAGGAAGCCTGCGTGCGCGATCGACGAGTACGCCAGCATGCGCTTGACGTTCTTCTGCACGAGCGCGGCCAGGTTGCCGACGATGAGCGTGACGAGCGCCAGACCAAAGAGTGCCGTCGGCCAGCCCGAACCCGCCTGCGCGAGCTCTTCCGTACCGAACACGCCGAAGAAGAGGCGCATGAGCACAACGATGGTCGCCGACTTCACCACGACGGCCATGAAGGTCGTCGCCGGCGTCACAGCGCCCTCGTAGGCATCCGGCGTCCACATGTGGAAGGGAACCGCGCTGACCTTGAACGCGAGGCCGATGAGCACGAGCGCCATGCCGAGGATGCCGAGGCGAAGGTCTGCTTCACCCGAGGCGAAGGCGGCCGTCATGCCCGCGAAATCCGTGTGGACCGTCGCGCCGTAGAGCATCGCCATGCCGAAGAGCAAGATCGCCGAGGCGAACGAGCCCAGGAGGAAATACTTCATCGCGCCTTCAGCCGACTTGGGCGACTGACGGCGGAAGGCCACGAGGCAGTACACACCGAGCGAAAGCGCCTCGAGCGAGACGAAGACCGAGAGCATGTCCGTCGAGCGGCCAAGTGCCATCGCGCCGAGCGTGCTGAAGAGCATGAGCACGTAGAACTCGCCGCGCTCCAGGTTGTGCTCGCGGAGGTAGCCACCTGCCAGAAGCACCGCGAGCATGCCGCCGAGGCAGATGACGATGTCGGAGAAGAGCGCGAGGCGATCCGAGGCGAGGTAGCCGCCGAGCATCTCAGGCGTATGGACCGTGACGCTCGCATCCCAGAGGCCCAGCGAGACAAGGCCCGCTGCGCCGAGGATCACGGCCGAGAACAATCCGAGCTGCGCGTTCTCTTTGACGAAGGCATCGACCATCAGCATCGCAAGGCCTGCGACGGCAATGACGAGCAAGGGCAGAAGGGACGCCCAGGGTCCGAGCAAGCTGATCATCGTGCACCTCCAGCGAGTGCCAAGACATCGCCTGCTGCACCCTCGCGTCGCGCCTCAGCGCCTTCTTCCTCAGGCTCCGCGGCCTCTTCGCCTTCCGGCGCGGCTGCGGGGATCAAGCGTGAGGTGTCGTCTGCGAAAGCCTCGCGCCAACGTGCGTCATACTCCTCCACGAAGTGCGTCACGGTCGGACGCATCGAGTCGAGCATCGAGGCCGGGAAGATGCCCATCCAGAAGATGAGGAAGACGAGCGGCGAGAGCGCGATGATCTCGCGACGGTTCAAGTCAGCGAGGCCCATGTTGGCTTTGTTCTCAAGGGGGCCCCAGAACATCTTGAGCACCGCGTGGAGCATGTAGACAGCAGCCAGGATGACGCCTGTCGATGCGAAGAACGCAAAGACGCGCTCCCAGACGCTGAGCTGATCCGAGACGTACGTACCCGTGAGGATCATGAACTCACCGATGAAGCCGTTCGTGCCGGGGAGGCCGACCGAGCTCATCGTGACGATCACGAAGATGACGGTGTAGAGCGGCATCACCTTCGCGAGGCCGCCAAAGTCGGCGAGGTCACGCGTGTGGCGACGGTCGTAGATCACGCCGACGAGGATGAAGAGCGCGCCGGTCGAGACGCCGTGGGCGATCATCTGAAGGACTGCGCCTTCGACACCACCGCGCGTCACCGAGAAGATGCCGAGCATCACGAAGCCGAGATGGCTCACCGAGGAGTACGCAACGAGCTTCTTCACGTCGCGCTGCACCCAGGCGCAGGCTGCGCCGTAGATGATGCCGATCACCGCGAAGACCGCGAGGGTCGGGCCAAGCTGGTGGCTGGCGAAGGGGAAGAGCGGCATCGCGAAGCGAAGGAAGCCGTAGCCGCCAAGCTTGAGGAGCACCGCTGCGAGGATGACCGAGCCACCCGTCGGCGCCTGCACGTGTGCATCAGGCAACCAGGTGTGGAGCGGGAACATCGGCACCTTGATCGCGAACGCGAGACCGAAGGCGGCGAAGAGCCAGAGCTGCTCGTCCTGCGTGAGGATGAGGCGCGTGAGGTCCGCCATCGCGAACGAGTACTCGCCCGAGAGCGCCTTGTACTGCACCGCGATGTAGAGGATCGCGATGAGCATCAAGAGGCTTCCGACCATCGTGTAGAGGAAGAACTTGAGCGCTGCGTAGATGCGATCCTTGCCGCCCCAGATGCCGATGATGAGGTACATCGGAACGAGCATCAGCTCCCAGAACACGTAGAAGAGGAAGAGGTCGAGCGAGACGAACGCGCCGATCATTCCGACTTCGAGAAGGAGGAAGCTGAACGCGTACTCCTTCACCTTCGTGCTGATGGAGTTGAACGACACGTAGAGGGAGATCGGCGTCATCACCGTGGTGAGGAGCACGAGCCAGTACGAGATGCCGTCCACACCAACTGCGTAGTGAATCCCAAGCGAGGGAATCCACTCGCCGCTCTGGGCGAACTGGTAGGCGTGCGAGGAGTAGTCGCCGTGGAAGAGCAGCGCGGAGACCCAGAGCTCCAGCACCATCACCGCGAGTGCGAAGCGACGAAGAATCGCCGTCCACTGACGCGGGATGAAGAGGATGCCGAGCGCGCCCAAGGCCGGGATGGCCATGAGGAGCGTGAGCAGGTTGGCTGGTGCGGCGGTGGAGTACTGACGGATCAGCAAGAAGACCGCGGGCACGAGGGCCGCAAGCCAATACTCGCCTGTGCTGCGGCTCTCCTGCGCGTCGACAGCGGCGGGTGCGTGTTCAGCGGCGCTCATCGCGCACCTCCGACCGACGCAACCTCAAGCGGTGCGCTCAAGTTCACAATCACTTCCATCTCCTGATGTGCACGGTTGTCGAAGGGGTTTCGCACTTCGACCGTGGCGCGTGCGCGGGTTGCGATGCGCAAGGTTGAGAGACCAAGTCGCGCCGAGTCACCGACCGCCATGTGAACCTCTTCCGTCGCAGGCTCGCCTGCGCCCACCACAAGGCTCGCCGAGTTCGGCGTGACGATGACATCGCCACCCTCACGTCGGATCGTCGGCGCCGTGGCAGCTGTGCCTTCCGGAACGCGCGCCTCGTCGATCCAGTTCACCGCCAGCTCGTTGACTGGAAGCGTCTGCGCGCCTTCGGTCACCGTCAGCACGATGTTCTCGTCAACCGCTTCGCCATCCATGCTGGGCGGCACGATGACAGCGACGACGCCATGGAAGGTCTCGTCGTTGTAGGTGTGCTCCACGCGACGCTCGCTCGACCAATCCGTCTCGAACTCACCGTCCGAGTCGAAGTCCCAGCGGTACTCGTAGCCTGGCCCGCCTGAGGCCTCGAAGACGAACGCGGTGCCCGACTCTGGCTCGGTGGTCTCGACCGAGACGTGTGGCGTCGTGAACCACCAGACCACGCCGAAGGCGCCGACCGCGAACATCGTGCTGTAGACGTAGATCGTGCCCGACTGGAGCTTCGAGAGCGCGCCACCCGCAAGCTTCGCGAGGAAGCCGGGGACCTTCGTGAGGAGGCCGTCGACGGCGATGCGATCGATGTTGGCAGCAACGACGGCAACCCACTTGAAGGGGCCGATGATGGCGAAGTTGTAGAGTTCGTCGACGCGCCACTTGTCCATGAGGAACGAGTGAAGGCGTGGCCAGCTCGTGCGGATGCCCGCCGGAACTGAACCGTCCTGCTGGAAGTACCAGACGTACGCGAGGCCGATGCCACCGAGGCCGACGAGCGTGCCGACCGACATCGCCGCGATGCCAAGGCCAATGACGCTCTCTTCGCCAGCTTCAGCGCCTTCCACCGCGACGTGCGCCCAGGTTGCAACGGGACCAATCGTCTCGCCGTGGCCGCTGAGGAAGTGTCCCCACCAGGACAGCTCCCCGAGCCAGTGCGGAAGGCCAAGGAAGCCGACCACCGCTGCGCCGAAAGCGAGGAACATGAGCGGGATGGTGATCGCATCCTCCGACTCGTGCGGCGTTGCGTGCTCTTCGGCGTGCTCGCCATGGTGATCGTCCGACGGCGGATGACCGCCCTTGAACTCGCCCCAGAACGTTCGGAAGTAGAGGCGGAACATGTAGAACGCCGTCATGAACGCGGTGAGCGCAAGCGTGACGAAGACTGTGTAGCCGACCCAAGCGGGCAAATGGTGCGTCGACTCCAGGGCACCGAGAAGAATCTCGTCCTTCGAGAAGAAGCCGCTTGTGAGCGGGAAGCCCGCGATGGCAGCACACGAAATCAAGAAGGTGAGGTGCGTGCGCGGCATGAACTTCTTCATGCCGCCGAGGTAACGGATGTCCGCGTCGCCGTGCGCGTGGACGGCGTGCATCACCGAGCCTGCACCGAGGAAGAGACAGGCCTTGAAGAAGGCGTGCGTGAAGACGTGGAAGAAGGCCGCTCCGAAGGCGCCAACGCCGACCGCAGCGAACATGAAGCCCAGCTGACTCACGGTGGAGTAAGCGAGGATCTTCTTCATCTGGTTCTGCACGAGGCCAATCGAGGCGCCCAAGAAGGCCGTCGCCGAGCCGACAAGCGCGATGACGATCATCGCCGTCTCGCTGTGGATGAAGACAGGCGAGAGACGGCAGCAGAGGTACACGCCAGCCGTAACCATCGTGGCTGCGTGGATGAGGGCGGAGACGGGCGTCGGACCGGCCATGGCGTCCGGGAGCCAGACGTAGAGCGGAAGCTGCGCGCTCTTGCCAGTGCAGCCGACGAAGAGGAAGAGCGCAGCGGCCGTCGCGATCGTCATGCCGAAGAAGGGCGCGCCACCGATCATGAACGACGCGTGCTCCATGCGGGCTGCTGCGTTGTTGATGTCGATGAACTCGAACGAGCCGACCGTCGCCACAAGCAGGAACGCGCCGAGGAGCACGCCGAAATCACCGATGCGGTTGACGACGAAGGCCTTGCGACCTGCGGCAGCGTACGCCGGGTTCTCCCACCAGAAGCCGATGAGGAGGTACGAGCAGAGGCCCACGCCCTCCCAGCCGACGAACATCAGCGGCAGGTTCGATGCCAGCACAAGGACAAGCATCGAGGCCGTGAAGAGGTTCAGGTACGTCATGAAGCGGCGGTAGCCTGGGTCTTCACCCATGTAGCCCGACGAGTAGACGTGGATGAGGGTCGCGATGCCCGTGACCATCACCGTCATGATTCCGGAGAGGTGGTCCATCACGAAGCGAACGTTGATGCCGACGCTGCTTCCGCCGACGCTGATCTGGAACCACTCGTAGAGGTTCTGCACGATCATCGGCGTGTGCGCGGCGTGCTCTTCGCCCTCGACATGCCCCGCGCTCAGGAGCTTGCCGAAGCAGTAGAGCGAGAGAAGGAAGGCCGTGAAGACCGTGCCGACGGCAACGCCGGTCGTCAGGTTCTTGTGGGCACCCTTGCCAAAGACGCCGTTGATGATCGCGCCGCCAAGGGGCAGCAGGATGATCCAGACGAGAAGGTTTTGCGGTGAAAGTTCCATGGAGGCTCAGCCCTTCAGGAGGTCGGCGCGGTCGGATTCAACCGACTTCTTGATGCGGTAGATGCTGATGAGAATCGCCAGGCCCACCGAGGCTTCGGCGGCTGCGACGGCGATCACGAAGAACGCGAAGACCTGGCCTGCGTGCGACTCGGGGTGCGCCCGGTTGATCGACACAAGCGCCAGGTTCACCGAGTTCAGCATGATCTCGATGCTCATCAGCTGAAGAAGGAGATTGCGCCGGGCGAGGAAGCCAACAGCGCCGATGCCGAAGAGCACCGCCGACAGGAAAAGATATGTACCGAGTCCGGATACCATGATGCCCTCTTCACTCAGCGGGGGATGTTGCCGGGGCTCTCAGGGAGCGGATCGGCAGGTGCAGGACGGGCCGGCAGGGGCTTGTCCGCAGACTTCTTTTCGGCGTCCGAGTGACCGCGCGCGACAGCGACCGCGCCGACGATTGCGACCAGCAAGAGCACCGAGACGAGCTCGAAGGGAATCGCCGCGCCGACGTAGATCGCCGTTCCGAGCGCGTTCACGCCACCGAACTGATTGCACTCGGAAGCGCCATCGGGGCAGCCCGGAATGCCTTCGAACACCGCCGTCGCCTCGCCCACCTGGAAGGCGATCGCGCCCGCCATGAGTGTCAGCATCGCGCCGCCGAGAATCTTCACCATCAGGCCGCGTTGATCACGGGTGGTCTCCATCGCGCCTGGGCCGATGAGCATGATGACGAAGACGAAGAGAACGACGACTGCGCCTGCGTACACAAGCATCTGAATCGCCGCGAGCAGGTGCGCATGCAACGTCAGGTAGAGGCCCGCGAGGCTGATGACGTGCACCAGGAGCGAGACCGCCGCGCGGAGCGGGCTGCGTTGCGCGACCGTCAGCACGGCCGACACAACAGCCACAAGCGACATCAGCGCGAAGAGAAGTTGCCCACCGTTGCTCATGCTGCCTCCCGCTGTCCCATGAGCGCCTGACGAATCGCCTCGTCCAGACGTGCGCTCGCTGGCAAGCCGCGCTCTGCGGCCTCCAAGAACTCTTTTCGATATTTGCGAACGAACGCGAGCATCGGCATCGCCGTGCCGTCTGCGAGTGCGCAGATCGTGTTGCCCATCATGTTGTTCGAGATGTCCACGAGGAGGTCGACGTCACTCGCTCGGCCACGTCCTGAGGCGAGCTTGTTCAGCGTATCTTCGAGCCAGCCCGTTCCTTCACGGCAAGGCGTGCACTGTCCGCACGACTCGTGGTGGTAGAACTTCATCAGGTTGCGCGAGGCCTCGACCATGTTGACCGAGCTGTCCATGACGATCGCGCAGCAGGTGCCGAGCATGGTTCCGATGCCACGCATCGTGTCGACGGCCATCGGCACATCGAGGTGGCTCTTGCCGTGCCATTTGTGGAGCGGCGACTTCGGGTCGGGCGAGACAACTTTGTCCTCGGGGCGAAGCACGGGCGTGCTCGAACCGCCGGGAATCACGCCCTTGAGCGGTCGTGCATCGTTCAGCATGCCGCCGCCGAAATCGTAGATGAGCTCGCGGAGCGTGATGCCGACCGGCGCCTCGAACACGCCTGGGCGCTTCACGTGGCCGCTGACGCCGTAGAGGCGCGTGCCGCCGTCTTTCATCTCAGGCGGAAGAAGCGAGATATTGGCCCAAGCCTCGCCGCCCATCGCAACCACGTCCGGAACGGTCGCGATCGTCTCGACGTTGTTGACGATCGTCGGCATGCCAAACGCGCCCTTCACGGCCGGGAATGGCGGCTTCAAACGGGGCTCGCCACGCTGGCCTTCGAGCGAGTTCAGGAGCGACGTCTCTTCGCCGCAGATGTACGCGCCTGCACCCGGGTGAATGACGATGTCGATCGGGTGGTCTTTGCCAAACGGGCGCGGGCCGATGTAGCCCTTTTCGCGTGCATCACGAACAGCCTGCTCCAGGCGCTGAATCGCGAGGACAAGCTCGCAGCGCACGTAGATGAAGCATTTGTGCGCACCGATCGCGTACATCGCGATGACGCATCCCTCGATGAGGCGATGCGGATCTTTCTCCATGATCGTGCGGTCTTTGAAGGTGCCGGGCTCGCCTTCGTCCGCATTGATCACGAGGTAGACATCTTGGCCGGGCTTGGGCGCGAGGAAGCCCCACTTCATGCCGGCCGGGAAGCCTGCGCCGCCGCGCCCGCGGATGTTGGCAGCCTTCACTTCGTTGCGGATCGCCTCCGCCGTCATGCCGTATGCCTTCTTCGCGGGCACGTAGGCACCAGCGCGCTCGGCGACGGTCAGCGTGTGGCTGTCCGCGAGGGTGTAGCGGTTCGAGAGGATGTTTCGGTAGTCAGACATCGCGTGCCTCGCCTCTTCAAGCGCTCGTCGTCGAAGACGGCGTATTCGGGGTCCAGGGAGTCTCGGCTTGTGCCGGGCTTTCGCCGCGTTCGATGCGATCCATCAGCGCATCAAGCTTCTCGGGCGTGAGGTTCTCGAAGAAGCGATCGTCGATCTGGACCATCGGCGCGTAGCCGCATCCAGCAAGGCACTCGGCCTTCTTCAACGTCCACTGACCGTCCTTCGACGTCTCTCCGGCGTGGCATCCGAGGCGCTTCTCGACGTGCTCTTGCATCGCCTTTCCGCCCCGCAAATCGCAGGAAAGCGTGCGGCACACCCAGAGCACGTGCTTCCCGACGGGAGCCTGGTGGTACATCGTGTAGAAGGTCACGACACCCTGCACTTCGCTGGTCGCCATACCGAGCTTTTCGGCGACGAAGGCGATGACAGAGGGCGAGACCCAGCCGACGGCCTCCTGGCAGACGTGCAGCACGGGAATGCATGCAGCGCGGCGTGTTGGATAGCGGGTGAGAATCTCAGCGATGCGGCGTTCTTGGTCTGAGGAGAGCGAGAGAGCCTGATCCAGCGTCGTCATGTGGCGTTTCTTCTCCGCGAGGATTCTGCTGCGTAGTCGCCGTTGTGGGTCGAGTCGTCTCAGACTCGCGGCGAAGTGACGTGGACCACCGAAAACGGCTCTGTTCACACGTCATTACCCCGGTCAAACGACGCGAGGGCTTGCAAAACGGCGCGGACGCTAGGCCGCGATGCAAGAGGTGTCAAGCATGGGCGAAGTCTCTTCCCAGCCGGGATTCTTACCGCTAGTCTCCCGCACGCGTCCTGCTCGTTGGGCGACGTCAATGTGCAGCCCTCGTCTTCTCTCGCGCATCCGCTCGAGTGGCGGCACCTAGGGCTGACCAGGAGGACTCCGTGACCGTTTTCTGTCCGAATTGCGGCAAACCAAACACCGATACGGCAACCCAATGCGTCGCTTGCGCCACACCGCTCAAGCCCAAGACGGCCGCGTCGAAGTTCAAGGGCACGATGATGATGTCGAACGTCGGCGCGCCCAAGCCGCCCGGCGCTCCGCCCGGGCCCTCGGCTCCGCCAGCGCCAGCTCCTCAGGCTGAGCCCCAGAAGAATATGGCGTTCCAGGCCACGATGATGGGCCCGATGTCGACGCCCGGCCAAGAGCCTCCCGCGTTCGGCGGCGCTCCCTCGTTTGGCGGGAACTCACCTGCGCCGCAGTCCGATCCGGGCTTCGGTGCTCCGGCCGGTTTTGGCGCGCCGCCTCCCTCGGCGCCCGCACAAGATTTCGGCGGACAGCCAGCATTCGGCGGATCGACCCCCGCACCCGCAAGCGGCGGCTTCGGTGCGCCTCCGGCTGCAAGCGGCGGCTTCGGTGCGCCTCCGGCAGCAAGCGGCGGTTTCGGTGCGCCTCCAGCTGCAAGCGGCGGCTTCGGTGCGCCTCCGGCAGCAAGCGGCGGTTTCGGCGCGCCTCCCGCAGCAAGCGGCGGCTTCGGTGCGCCTCCCGCAGCGAGCGGCGGTTTCGGTGCGCCCCCCGCAGCAAGCGGCGGCTTCGGTGCGCCTCCCGCAGCAAGCGGCGGTTTCGGTGCGCCTCCGGCAGCAAGCGGTGGTTTCGGCGCGCCTCCGGCAGCAAGCGGCGGCTTCGGTGCGCCTCCGGCGGCAAGCGGCGGCTTCGGTGCGCCTCCCGCAGCAGGCGGCGGCTTCGGTGCGCCAGCAGCAGGCGGCGGCTTCGGTGCGCCTCCCGCAGCAAGCGGCGGCTTCGGTGCGCCTCCCGCAGCAAGCGGCGGCTTCGGTGCGCCGGCAGCAGGCGGCGGTTTCGGCGGCGGTGCTCCCGCGGCAGCAGCGCCCAGTGGCGGTGGCGGCGGCGGTGGAACGCCCACCTGGGTCAAGGCGGGTGGCATTGGCTGCCTCGTCCTCATCCTCCTGATGTGTCTCTCGGGCATCGCTTGCCAGGCCTGCAGCTCGTGCGCGGCAGCGGGTGCGAACAGCGCGCTTGAGCAAGCACAGCAACAGGCGCTTGAGCAGCAACAGGCTGCGCAGCAAGCGGCCGGCGGCGGCGGCACAGCGGCTCCGACCCCTGCGGCTGGCGGTGGCGGCGGTAGCCTCTGTCAGCGCGCAACCGACTGCTGCATGGCCTTCTCGGATGCCATGGAGCAGCCGCCCTACGGCAGCCCAGGCTCACAGCAGGCTGCACGCGCCAACTGCCCGACCTACGCCAACATGCCTGCACTCGCGGGCGCCATGGCCGACCAGGGCTGTCAGTCTGCGATCGACGGCTTCCGCTCGGGCATCACGGCGATCGGCGGCACCGTGCCAGCTGCGTGTCAGTGAGCGCGGAGTCGTAGGCACGAGCCTCTAGACCCCACATCGAAGAGCCGGTTCCGCAAGGGATCGGCTCTTTTGTTTGGCACTGCACGCTTTGCTCTGGTCAAGCCGTGGCCTCTAGCCCCAGGCTCTTATTGCTGTGTGGTACGTCGAGTTTGACCCAACGAAGAAGCTGCTGACCCTGCGCCTCTCGGCCAGCGTGACGGCGCAGGCGTTGCGACCGATGATGCGTGCACACGCGCAAGCGCTCGCGGCGACCGGGGGCAGCGATTTTGGCGTGCTGGCAGATCTCCGTGGCCTGGCGCCGCTGGATCGCGAGTCGGCGAACCTCTTCAGCGAGGTGAAGCGCTCGGCGGTTGCCCTCCCCGGCTTTCGTGCGCGTGCTGTGCTTGTCGACAGCGCGACGATCGCGCTTCAGCAGAAGCGCTCCTCGATCGACACCGACACGACGCAGTTTGAGTTCGTGACCAACGATGAGGCCGAGGCGTTCCAACATCTGCGCGCGGCCATGTAGGCTCCTCGCGTGAGCGAACATCCGGACCACGCCTCGAGCCACACGATCCTCGTCGTCGATGATGAGGTCCGCATCCGCGAGGTGATTCAGCTCGCCTTGGAGCGCGAGGGGTTTCGCGTCCGCTGTGCGAGCGATACGCGTGAGGCGCGCCTCGGGCTGACGCAGCTGACCTTCAGCCTCATCGTCCTCGACATCATGCTGCCCGATGGCGATGGCCTGGCCTTCTGTCGCGAGCTGCGTACGCGGAGCAACACGCCGATCCTTTTTGTGTCGGCGCGGAGCGATGAGATCGATCGCATCCTCGGCCTCGAGATGGGCGGCGATGATTACCTCACCAAGCCCTTCTCGCCCCGTGAGCTTGTTGCGCGCGTGAAGGCGGTGCTGCGTCGTGCGGGAGGGACGAGTGAGCCCGACACGAAGAAGAATGTGCTGCAGCACGGCGTGGTGACCGTCGACTTGGAGCAGCATCGCGTCTCGGTGATGCATGGCGACAAGAGCGTGACCTTGGTGCTCACACCGACCGAGCTTGGGCTGCTCGCGAGCCTCTTTGAGCGACCGGGTGTGGTGCTCTCGCGCAACCAGCTGATGAAGCGCGCCTACACCTACGACAACCTCGTCACCGAGCGGACGATCGACACGCATGTGCGGCGTGTGCGCGCGAAGTTTCGTGAGTTCGGCTTCGACCCGATCTCGACGGTGCATGGCGTCGGCTACCGCGCCTACGACCCTGTGACCGAGAGCGCCTGATGTCGTCGTGGCTTGGGCGCGTGATCGAGGCGCTGCGGCATGTCGCGGGGCGCCTCGGTGTGCGGCTCATCCTCGTCAATCTTGTTGTCTTGCTCGTGCCCGTTGCGGGGCTTGAGTTTGCGCGCGTGCATGAGCGTCAGCTGCTCGATGGGCTCGAGCGCGACATGCGCAATCAGGCGGCGCTGGTGCGCGCGATGATCGAGCAACACACGCCGGAGGTCTCGCTCGCCTCGGACGAGGTCGATGCCGTCTTGCGGCGTGCGGCTGAGCGCACGCGGACGCGTATTCGTGTGATCAATCCGGCGGGCGATGTGGTGATGGACTCGCACGCGGGCGGGCCTCCGGAGGGGCCGGAGCGTCCTGCGCAGAGCGTGCTGCCGTCGGCGATCTACGAGCTACCGCGGCCCTCGTATCAGTACCCCTTCTTCACCGCGGTCACGCACCGGCAATGGCCCGAAGTGCCGCAGCGCAGTGAGGTGCGCGCAGCGTTGCGTGGACGCTCGGGCGCGGCGACGCGCTACCGCAGTGAGGCGCCGTCGGTGATCCTGTTCATCACCGAGCCTGTCTTCCGCAATGCAACTTCACGCGAGGTGCTCGGCGTCGTCTACGTCACGCGCTCGACGCAGCCTGTGCTTGAAGAGCTCTATCGAATCCGGCGCAGCTTCGCGAAGCTGCTCATCGTCGCGCTCGCCATCACGCTCGCCATCACCTTCCTCCTCGCGCTCTCGATCACGCGCCCGCTTGCGCGCCTCGCGAGGGCCACGCGTGCGATTGGGCCGGGTGCGAATGACGAGATGGAGATCCCGATCGTGGGCACGGGAGAGATCCGCGAGGTCTCCTCGGCGCTGGCCACGCTCTGGCGCGCGCAGCGTGCACGCCTTCAGTACATCACCGAGTTCTCGGCCGACGTCGCGCATGAGCTGAAGAGCCCGCTCACCTCGATTCGCGGTGCGGCCGAGCTGCTTCGCGAGGGCGGTGAGGATGCAGCGACGCGCGAGCACTTTCTGCGCAACATCGAGCTCGATGCCGAGCGTCTCGATC
>JBILQT010000417.1:0-5282 GCA_044373065.1 Sandaracinaceae bacterium | reverse complement strand
GCACCGCGCATCAGGACGTTCTGACCGCCGTGTCCCCTCGCACGCGCTCTTGCTGACAGGCTGACACAGAGCTTTGTGGCCGCTTCGCCAGACTGACATGGCGAAGTTGTGGCAACGCGCGCCAGAGGCCGAAAAACGTGGCGTTTTTGTGGCAACGCGGCTGGCACGCGCCCTGCTCTATGGCTCTCCATGCGAACCGAAACACCCTCAGGCGGAGAACGGAACATGGACAGCGCTGCATCAACCACGCTCACGGACTCAGGCATCTTCGAGATCGAAGCGGATGATCGCGACCGCGTCGCCTACGAGCGCGAGGTGCTCGCGCATCGTGCCCAGCTCACGACCGCTGCGATGCGCCTCACGGGCTCGAAGGCCGAGGCCGATGACCTCGTGCAAGAGGCTGTGATGCGCGCGTGGGTCTTCTGGCATCGCTTCGAGGCCGGCACGAACGGTCGCGCGTGGATGCATCGCATCCTCATCAACACCTTCATCAACGGCTATCGCCGCAAGCGCCGTGAGCGCGAGATTCTCTCACTTGTGCATGACGTCGAGTCACACGAGCAGCGCACCCACGCGGCCGAGACCAAGACGCCTGGGGAGTCGCTCTCCGATGAGGTGCAGCGCGCGCTCGGTCGTTTGCCGCGTGAGTTCCGCGAGGTCGTCGTGCTCGTGGACTTGCAAGACCTCAGCTACCGCGATGCCTCGACGGCACTGGGTTGTCCTATCGGCACTGTGATGTCGCGCCTTCATCGCGGACGACGTGCAATGCAGCGTGAGCTCTCCGGCTACGCCTCGAAGCTCGGCTACAGCGCAGGCGAGCCCGCGCTCCAAGCCGCGTGATCGATCATCACGGTGCAGCTGGGAGCGTCCCCTGATTGCCGCCACGGAGTGATGCGAAGAATCCGCTCGCCCGTGTGCGTGCCGCGGGGACGTTGAAGAACGCGAAGTGGCCCTGCGTGGCGAACTGCAAGAGCGCTCCGGTGCGCCCCTCCGCGAGGTTGCCGGTGATGGCGCCTGAGCGCGGTGTGAGCCCAAGAAACGTGAGCCCAGGCACCTCGCGCGCGACGGGCTCGGCAATCGGGACGCCGAGCGCCACCGCAAGCGCCTCCATGGCACGCGGCGAGACATATCCGTCGCGCAGACCCTCGGTTGCGATGACGGAGCGCGGCGCAAAACCCACACGCGGTCGCTGCGCGATGAGCGGCGCGTAGTTGCCTGGGTCAGCGGGGTCGATCCAGCCCTGAAGCACCGTGATCATCGGGTGCTCGAGCGTGAAGCCCTCGATCGCAAAAGCCTCTGCGCCTCCGCGAAATCCAAGCAACGCGCGCACGATGTTCGGGATGTCGATGGGCTCGGTCTTGTCGAGCAGGGTGTGGCCAATCATCGAGCCGCCAGCGCTGAAGAACGCCGCGCGCGGCGTGTCATCCACCGCGACGTAGAGCGGACCGACAAGCGCGCCCTGCGAGTGACCGAGGTAGTAAATCTCGCTCGTGTTGAAGCGGACCTCGCGACCGTAGAGCGCCTCGGGGACGACCATCGTCTCCGCGACGCGACCTTGCGTGACGTGATCGAGCGCAGCCTCGATCGGGTTGAAGCGCGCGGTGAGCGGATTGACGATGTTGAAGAAGACGAGGTCAGGGGCCTGCATCGGCATTGGGTTGCGCGTACCGTGAAAGAGCGCGTCGATGCCCATCACCGCGATGCCAACACCTGCAAAGAGTTCCGCCGTTCGATCCTCGATGAACGAGCGGTAGTCGCCGCCCGTGCCGTGGCCGTAGAGGATGATCGGATAGCCCTCGGGCGGCATCGCGCTCGTCGGCACCGAGAGCGCAAAGCGCTGCTGGAAGGTGCCCTGCGGAATGGCGTGGCCCTCCGCATCGAAGAGGATGCTTCCGCCCTCGTTCGTGAAGGGCGAGGTGCCCGCCTGGAAGTTGGGCGCGGTGTAGAAGCCCTCCGAGACGACATAGGTCGGCGCCATCGTGGTGCGCCGCCACATCGCGGTGGGGATCTCCGGTGCAGGCATGGCCACAATGTCATCGCGCACCTGCGCCATCATCGCGGTCGGGTCCTGCGTCGTGAAAACCGCGAGGTTCAGGATGCTCTCGGTGGGCACACCGAGCGTGTTCAGCCGCTCGAGCGCAGGGCCCAGCACAGCGCGCTCACTCATCACGCGCGCATCGCTATTCAGGATTGCGGTGAAGTCCGTATCGCGAGCGAACGACGCAAAGTTCGAGGGGCGCACGCGCGTGGTCACGACGGCGGCGTAGGTCGTCCCTGGCAAAAGCGGCATGCCATCGGCCGGACGAATCGCGAGGGTGCGACCCGGCCAGAACACCGTGCGACGCGGCTCCCAAACCGCCACAAAAGGATGACGCACCGCGGCCTCGGGCACGCCCTCATCGAGCGCGATCAGCTGCACGCTCGCATCGGCCGCCACGGAGCCTGCAAGCGATGAGGGCAAGCTCGCGACATCCACATCCGCACCGAAGCGAAAGTAGACCGCGCCCATCGTCCCAAAGCCCTCTTGCTCCTCCTGAATCGTGTCCAGGTACTGCCCGACGATCCCCGAGCGCGGCATGAACCCCATCATGTTCGGATGCCCCGAGGCTGTGAGGCGCGTGTCCGAGGGCCATGGCCTGTCGAAGAAGCCGCCCGTCAACGCGTAGCGCGCAACAGGCTCACCCGGCTCCCAGACATCGGGCAGCACGTACGCATCTTGAGGCGCATCGACCGCGGCACTGTCGGCCCCCGCATCCATCGGATTCTCAAGCGGCGTCGGGCACCCCGCAAAGAGCAACGCGCACGCGGGTGTGAAGACACGAAAGAAGGCGGGAGGAACCGGACGATGCATCGCCGAATCGTACGCAACTCACACACGTTGCACGAAACCTTTCACGCCCCTGTCACGTGATTGACTTCGCCGAACGACAACGATACCGACCCACCATGGCGAAGACCTACAGCGACCTCCTCCAAGATGTGAAGAGTGCAGTGAAACAAGTCTCGCTCGATGAGCTCAAGCGAAGGCTTGAAGCGCGCGAGACGTTCACGATTGTCGATGTGCGCGAGAAGGATGAATGGCGCGATGGCTTCATCCCTGGTGCGCTGCATCTGCCGCGCGGTTTCCTCGAGATGCAGGCCGAGCAGAAGCTCTCCGACAAGAGCGCTCCCATCGTCGTCTATTGCGCGGGTGGCGTGCGCAGTGCGTTCGCAGCGAAGTCGCTCACAGACCTCGGCTACACGAACGTCGAGACGGCCAATCCGGGCTTTGTGCGCTGGAAAGATCTCGGCTACCCGATGGAGAAGCCGGCCGATCTCACGAGCGAGCAGCGTGCGCGCTATGCGCGTCATCTGATGCTCCCCGAGGTCGGGGAGAAGGGCCAAGAGCGGCTCCTCAAGTCGCGCGTGCTCTTGCTCGGTGCAGGCGGTCTGGGCTCTCCCGCAGCGCTCTATCTCGCGGCCGCAGGCGTCGGCACGCTGGGCATCATGGATGGCGATCATGTCGATGCCTCGAACCTGCAGCGGCAAGTGCTTCACGGCACCGATCGCATCGGCATGGCGAAGGTCGAGAGCGCGGCCATCACCATCAAGAACCTGAACCCCGACGTGAAGGTCATCCCCTTCCAAGAGCGGCTCACGAGCGAGAACGTCGACCGCATCTTCGATCAAGGCTGGGATGTGATCGTCGATGGTTTGGACAACTTCCCAACGCGCTATCTCGTGAACGATGCCTCCGTCTGGAAGCGCATCCCCGTCGTGCACGGCTCCATCTTTCGCTTCGACGGACAGGTCACAACCTTCTGGCCGCATCGCGCAGAGAACCCTGGCCCCTGCTATCGCTGCCTCTACCCCGAGCCCCCTCCGGCGCACCTTGCACCGAGCTGCGCCGAGGCTGGTGTGCTCGGCATCTTGCCCGGCGTCGTTGGGACGATTCAGGCCACGGAGGCCATCAAGATCTTGCTTGGACAAGGCGAGCCGCTCGTCGGTCGCTTGCTCACGTACGACTCGATGAAGATGCAGTTCCGCACGCTGAAGCTCCGTCGTGACAAGTCATGCCCAGTCTGCGGCGAGGCGCCTTCCATCACGAGCTACATCGACTACGAGGGCTTCTGCTCGGTCTAGGGCAGTTTGCAGCTCAACTGATTCGCTCTTTCGGGGCGCAAGATTTTGGTTTCAGCGCGAGCGCGCGCGCATTGCGTTTCCTCGCACGCGGCCTCGTCCCCTGAGCGTGCGGCAAGCGCATGTGTCGTTGAGATACGCTCCAACGCCATGAACAACATGCGCCGCAAGCTCGCCATCGCGACATGGGATGGCCCGCGTGAGTCGAACATCTACGGGCGCATGGTGCTCGATATCGAACCCGCGCTCGCCTACGTGGAGCACCTCCGCAAGACGACGGGTGAGAAGGTCACACTCACGACGGTAATCGGCAAAGCCGTCGCCATGGCGCTCAAGGCCACGCCCTCGCTCAACGGCTACATCCGACTCGGCAGCTACGTGCAGCACGAGAAGGTGAGCATCGCGTTCTTGGTCGCGCTTGAAGAGGGCGCGAACCTCGCGAAGGCCAAGATCGACGACCTCGACAAGAAGAGCGTCGTGGAGGCCACGCAGGAGCTGAAGGTGCTCGCCGACAAGCTTCGTCGCGGTGAGGACAAAGCGTTCAACAAGAGCATGGGCCCCGTGCGCTTCCTGCCGAGCTTCATCCTCAAGCGGATGCTCAAGTTCGTTCAGTTCATCACGACGAACCTCGGCTGGAATGTGCCCGCGCTCGGCCTTGAGGCGTTTCCATTTGGGGTGTGTGTGATCACCAACGTCGGCATCTTCGGCCTCGACGAGGGCTTCGCGCCGCCCACACCCTTCGCAGGCGCGCCGCTCTACGTGCTGATGGGCGCCGTGAAAGACGCGCCGATGGCGCTCGATGGACAGGTGGTGATCCGCAAGCAGATCACGCTCACCGCAACCATCGATCACCGCTTCATGGATGGCGCGCAGGGCGCGACGCTCGCCAAGACGATGCGCGAGCTTCTGGGCAACCCGTGGAAGCTGGAAGGACGCGAGGGGCCGCCCGTGTGAGGTCGTGAAGCCCTCGCGAGGCGATTTTAGTGCTTCGCGTCGCCAAAACAGCGCTTGTATTGGGCTCGAATATCGCAGTCGCGGCCAATACAGCGCAACATTGGCCCCGAAAGCGCCTCAACCGCCCATTGTTGGACCAACATTGGCCCCGAAAGCGCCTCAACCGCCCATTGTTGGACCAACATTGGCCCCGAAAGCGCCTCAACCGC
>JBILQT010000108.1:0-22111 GCA_044373065.1 Sandaracinaceae bacterium | reverse complement strand
AGAGCGCAGCCAGCTGCGCTGCGACATCACCCGGCGATCCGTGCACATCGGCGAGCAGGCACGTCAGTGTTCCGCTCGGGTTGGCGCGGTACGCAGAGACAAAGACCTCGTCCTTCTTCGCGTCGATGACGACGGCGCGCACGTCCCCCGATGCAGCGCGTGCGAGCACACGGCTTGTCGTCACGCCGACCATCTTGGTACCGCGCGCAAGCGAGAGACCTTTCGCTGTGGCCACTCCGATGCGCACCCCGGTGAAGCTCCCCGGGCCGAGGCCCACTGCGAGCAGGTCGATCTCTTCGATGCGCAGGTGCGCAAGCTTCAGCAGGTGCTCGAGAAGCGGAAGGAGTGTCTCGCCGTGCTGGCTATTCACCCGTGAGGCGATCGATGCGGCGACGATGCCATCGATCACGACGGCGGCCGTGCCGAGCTCGGAGGAGGTGTCGATCGAGAGGACGCGCACTATTCCTCCTCGGCACGTGTGCGTGCGTAGGCCGCCTCATCAAACTCGTCCTCGCGCCCATCATCGTCGCTCTCGCTGTCATCGATCGTCTCGATCACAAGCGGCGCTTCCGGGTCGAGCAAACGTCGCGTGCCATCGGGCCAGAGCATCGCCTCCATCTTCAACAGGAGTGGACGCAAGGTCGCTGCATCGGTCGCTGTAATGGCAATCGCATCGCGCCCGCGGGCCATCGCGTCGGCATCGCCTTCTGGAAGACGATCGGCTTTGTTGAGCACGAGCAACGTCGGCTTCTTCGCGAGGTTCAGCTTCGAGAGCAGGCCCTCCGTGGTGCGGATGTGATCTGTCATCGCGCCATCGCTCGCGTCGACAACGTGAAGGATAAGGTCGGCGTCCTCGGCCTCCTCGAAGGTCGCGCGAAAGGCCGCAAAGAGCGAGTCGGGGAGGTCGCGGATGAAGCCCACCGTGTCGGTGATGACGACCTCGCGCTCACGCGGAAAACGGATGCGGCGCGAGCGTGTGTCGAGCGTCGCGAAGAGCTTGTTCTCAGCGATCGTGTCGCTGCCCGTGAGCGTGTTGAGGAGCGTGCTCTTGCCCGCGTTGGTGTAGCCGACGATCGAGACGATCGGCACATCACGACGGCCTCGGCGCGCGCGCCTTTGCTTGCGCTGCACCGCCAAATGCTTGAGCTGTGCTTCGAGACGATGCACGCGATCGCGCGCCCTGCGCTTGCCGATCTCGAGCACCGTTTCACCTGGGCCACGACCGCCGATGCCGCCGGTCAGACGCGAGAGCGCGTCGTCCTTTTGGCCGATGCGCGGCAGCAAATACTTCATCTGCGCGAGCTCGACTTGAAGCTTGCCGTCGCGGCTCTCCGCGCGCTGCGCGAAGATGTCGAGGATGAGCTGCGTGCGGTCGATGACCTTGAGCGCCGTCACCGTGGCAATCGCGGAGGCCTGACTTGGACTCAGGTTGCGATCGAAGATCATCACCGTCGCATCCAGCTGCATCGACTTGATGACCATCTCATCGAGCTTGCCGCGACCGAGCACGTACTTCGGGTCGAGTGAGTCACGCACTTGAAGGACGCGATCGACGACCGTCACACCGGCCGTGCGTGCGAGCTCGTCGAGCTCACGCAGCGACTCTTCGGCACCACTCGAATGGCGCCTATCCGTGACGTGGATGAGGAGTGCACGACCATCCTTGCCGTCGACCTCACGCGAGCGCTGCACGCGCGCGAATTGCTCTTCGAGATCGAAGACGAGCGTCGATGGATTGATGCCCTCTTCGCGGCCGTAGGCGATGGGCCCAATGGTCTTGTAGGGCTGGCCTTTGGAGCCCTCAGGCACGGGCACGTTGTGGCCGTAGTGCACCGTCGCGGGCTGGCCCTCGGCGCCGATGCAGATGGCGCAGATGAGGTCGAGACGAAGGCGCGTGAGATCGACGATGTCGTCTTTGGTCAGGCCCTCTTGGTTGAGGTGCGTGTGGATGAGACGAAGACCACGGAAGCGCCCCTCGGCCGCGCGCAAGCGGCCGAAATCAGGCAGGTAGAGCTTGGTCGCATCGCCGACGACGACGTAGTCGATCTGGCCACTTCGCGTGACGAGCACGCCCACCTGCCGGCCCGTCTCGTGGCTGATCTCCGCCATCGACCTGGCGAGCTCGGGCGTGAGCAGTTTGTCGAAGGGCACGCGGCGCCGATAGAGGCGCTCAAGGGCGTGGGTTTCAGATGGGCTGAGGCCCGTTGTATTGCCGTGAAGGGTCAATGTCTTCGAGCGTAACCGAGTACGCCGCGAGGGCACTCTGCAAAACGGGGAGGTACGTGTGCGTCGTCGCGTCGCGGTGCGCGCATTCGGCTTCGCAGTGCTCGCACTCGGCTTCGCGTCGCGATTTTTGTGCTTCGCAGCACGCATGGAGTGCTTTGCGGCAAACGAAAAGGGAGCCAGCCGAAGCCGACTCCCTCTCGTTGTGTTGCCGTGTTGCTGCGCTCAGCGTGCGCGACGACGACGCATCATCACGAGGGCAAGCATGCCGAGCATCGCGAGGATGCCGCTTGTGCTCTTGGTCGTGTTGACGGTGCAGCCACACGCTCCGCCCGCGATTCCGCCGGGGGACTCGCCTGCATCGCCGCCTGCGTCTGCGGTCATTGGGCCCGTGTCGCTGTCACGCGAGCCTGCGTCGGGCCTGCCAGCGTCGGGCATGCCGCCATCGGGGACGAAGCATGCGCCGGTCGCTACGTTGCAAATGCCCGCGTCGCAATCGTCGTTCGAGTCGCATGCGCCGCAGAGGCCGTTCGGTGCGCAGATGGCCGAGCGACAGACCGACGCGCCAGTGCATGTCTCACCGTTCGGGAGGCCGCAGAGGTCATCGGCCTCGAAGCACACACCGCTGATGCAAGTGCGTGTTCCGATCGTCATCGTGCACATGCCGTCGGCTGGCCCTGCCATCGGAACCGACATGCCATTGGGCACCTTGGGTGCGCACACGCGGCTTGCCGGACACCACTCGGTTCCAGCGCAATCGGAGTCGACCGTGCAGGCTGTTCCGCATGCGCCGCTCATGGTGTCGCAGAGCGCGCCAGCAGGGTTGCCAGCGCAATCTGCGTTCGCGCTGCAGCGACCGCACACGCCCGCCATCGGGCCCGTGAGTGCACAGAGCGGGTTCATCTCGGGGCATGCTGCGCCGTCGCCTGCGCCACCGAAGTCACGCGTGCAGGGGCCGCAGAGATTGGTCGTTGTGTTGCAGAACGCCGTCGCGCCGCTGCACTGCGCGTCGGACACGCACTGCACGCATGCATTCGGCATCGTTGCCATCGGGCCCGTGCAGACATTCATGTCGGGGCAAGTGCCGGGTGTGCCGGCCTCGAGGCTCGTCACTTGGCAGCGGTTCTCAAGGCATGCCTCGGTCGTGCATGCGTTGCCGTCGGCGCAATCGCTTGCAGCGAGACATCCAACGCACACTGCAGCGCCGCCGATGCTTCCGCAGACGGGCGACATCGCGTTGCAGCCCAAGTCGGTGCCTGCGATCGCGGTGTCTGCGCATGCATTGCAAGTCGCTGCCGCGCCGCTTCCGAGGCAGAGCGGTGCGGCCATGTTGCAGCCACTGTCGATGCTCGCATCGGCCGCGGTGTCGACACAGCCAACGCACGCACCCGCAGCGCTACACACGCCTGCCGCGCAAGTCGTGCCGACGGCCACGGGTGTCGACGTACATGCACCGGCCGTGCAGGCATCCGTCGTGCAGACATTGCTGTCGTTGCAGTCGCTTGCTGCGAGGCACGCCACGCAGCTGTTTCCTGCCGACCCGGCCACGCAATAGGGCGTCGCCGATGCACAGCCGAGATCGATACCGGACATGCCCGAGTCAATGCAGCGCTCGCAGACGGGCGCGCCTGTTCCGCTGGTGCGGCAATGTGGTGCTGCGGCAACGCAACCAGAGTCGGTGCCAGCGAGTGAGGTATCGATGCAGCCGATGCACATCGGCACCAAGGCTGAGCCATTGCACACGCCACCACGACAGGCCGTGCCCGCGGCCGTCGGAAGGAACGAGCAGGCGCCGCCGATGCATGCGCCATCGGTGCAAGCAATGCCGTCATCGCACTCGGCGGCCGTCATGCAGCGACGCGTGCACTGGCTCAAGATCCCGCCGCCACCGGGGTAGATCAGGATGCCGCGCGGCGTGCCCGGCCCGTACTCGCGAAGGCGAACGCGGACCGTGTTGGGGCCGGCGACGAAGGCGCTTGCGGGGATGGTGATCGTGGCTGTGCTGACGAAGGTGTTGTGCCCGCCGTACGAGACGCCGTTGACGAAGACCTCGCACTCGTTGTCGCAGGAGACGACGATGGGGAAGGTGAGCGCGCCTGCGAAGGCAGCCGGGATGTTCACGTTCTGAAACCAGAAGGTGTCGGGCTGTGTCGTGAGTTCGTTGCCGAACATCGCGGACGGCGAGACCCACTGGCCAGGTGCCCAGATGGGCCATGCAGCATTGCGGAGGGCGATCGCGGGCACGGCGCCGACGCCGCTTGCGAGGGTCGACCACGTCCAGTGCGGATCAACTGCGCCGCTTGGCAACGCTGCGCCTGCGTTGTTCACGCCAGTAGCGTAGAGGCTTGGCACGCAGCCAAAGCCTGTCTCGACTGCACAGGCTGCAGAGCAACCATCACCCGCGCTGGTGTTGCCGTCATCGCAGCCCTCGGCTGGCTCAATCGCGCCGTCGCCGCAGCGTGCGAGCGCTGTGTTCGTTGAAAGGCTGATTCCGCCCACCAACGCGCTGATCGTCAGCGCTCGTAGAACGTTTGTTTTGATCGTCATGGTTCTCCTGCTCAGCGGAAAGTGCCGGGCCTCTTAAGAACCATGACGTTACACGGCATCGTGCGCGGCGGTCTCCTTCCTAGACCACACAACCCTTCGCCGCGCTCGCCTTGTGGCACTGCGTGTATCCTGCGGGGCGATGCCCTCTTTGAAGTGGATGCGCCCCGAAGGACGCCCGAAAGTCTTCTCCATCTACAAGAAGATCACCTCGATTGGCCGCACAGGTGGCAACGATATCGCGGTCGATGATCGCACCGTCGCCGACTATCACGCGCAGATCCTCTTTGACGGCAAGGCCTTCAACCTGAACGAGGTCGACCTTGAGGCCGACATCCAGGTGAACCAAAAGAAGAAGCGGCGCGTGCGCTTGGAGCACGGGGATCGCATCGATCTCGGCAAGGCAGAGCTTCATTTCTCGCTCTTCGATGAGGGTGCCGAGCAGACGAGTGAGGACCACGAGGACGAGGCCTCGTCCGAGCGTGACGGCATCGCAGGTTTGCGTCGTCTCCACGAGCTGAGCGTGCGCTTGATGCATGCGACCTCGATGAGCGCGCAGCTCGATGCGCTGATGGATGCCGTGCTCGAAGCGACGGGCGCAGCGAAGGGCTTTTTGGTCTTGCTCGATCCTGCCGTGGCGAAGGGGAGCAAGAGCGCATCGACGATCGAGAGCGGGGAGGGCAACGCGCTTGAGCCGCGTGTCGCAGTCGCACGCAACCTCGCAGGCAAGAGCCTTGAGAGTGCGGTGAGCCAGCTCTCGGATTCCATCCTGCGTAAGGTGATCGAGACGCGTCAGCCGCTCATCGTCTCGGATGCGCTCTCGGATACTATCTTTGGTCGCAGCCTGAGCGTGATGAACCTGCAGCTCGCGAGCGTGATGTGCGCGCCCCTGCTCGCGAAGGGTGAGCTGCTTGGCGTGATCTACGTCGGCAACGACGACATCCGCGGGCTCTTCACCGAGGGCACGCTTGATGTGCTCACGGTGTTTGCTGCACAGGCTTCGCTGCTGCTTCAGAACGCGATGCTCCTCGACCAACTCCGCTCGGATAAGGGCGAGCTGGAAGAGCAACTTCACGAGAAGACATTTGGAGACCTCGTCGGCACCAACCCCTCGCTCGTGGAGGTGTTCAATAAGGTGAAGAAGGTCGCGACGACCGACATCTCCGTGATGATCACGGGCGAGACGGGCACGGGCAAAGAGCTCATCGCGCGTGAGGTGCATCGTCGAAGTGGCCGCAAAAATGGGCCTTTCGTCGTCGTGAACTGCGGCGCGATCCCCGAGAATTTGATGGAGAGCGAGCTCTTTGGTCACGTGCGCGGCGCGTTCACCGGGGCCATCGCAACACGCGGCGGAAAGTTTCAAGCGGCCAACGGCGGCACGCTCTTTCTCGATGAGCTTGGCGAGATGCCGATCACGCTTCAGGTGAAGCTCTTGCGCGCTCTGCAAGAGCGCATGGTCAACAAGGTGGGCGATGCGAAGTCTGAGCGCGTCGACATCCGCGTGATTGCCGCGACCAACCGCAACCTCGAAGACGAGATCAAAAAGGGCACCTTCCGCGAGGATCTCTACTACCGCCTCAACGTCGTGAACCTGCACCTGCCGCCCCTGCGCGAGCGCGGTGATGATGTCGTCCTGCTCGCGAAATTTCTCCTTCAAAAATTCGCCGAGGAGCTGAACCCGAAGGTGAAGGGCTTCACGCCCAACGCGCTCATCGCGATTCGCAAATACGATTGGCCGGGCAACGTTCGTCAGCTGGAGAACCGCATCAAGAAGGCGATCGTGCTCTGCGATCGCACGCTCGTTGGCCCCGAGGATATGGATCTTTTCGCCGAGACACTTCAGCCGATCATGACGCTCACCCAAGCGCGCGAAGAGTTCCAGCGCCGCTACATTTTGGAAGTGCTGGAGCGCAACAACGGCAACCGCACCAAGACCGCGCGCGACCTCGGCGTCGACCCGCGTACGATCTTTCGCTACCTCGAGCGCGAGCCCGACGCGCTGCCTCCGGGCGAGGATTGAGGAGCCTCAGGGCGCTTCGCGCGTCTCGTAGGCCAAGGCCCACGACCAGGGCAAGCGAGAGAAAGAACTACCATATTCCAATATGGTTCATATCATTCCCGCGCTCTATCCCAGCGCCCCCCAGGCACAGCCTTAACGCAGTGCCAAGATCAACAGCGCGAGAATCCCGAGCACAAAGACGCCCAGGCTCACCGTGAGCCCGAAGGCCATCGCCGGCGTCATGTTCTGAAGGCGCTCGACGATTGTGGGTGCGCGCTTGGGTGTCCAGAGCGGCTGTGGCGGTGCGACAGGCGGCATCTGGATGCCCGCGCCGGTCGTAGGCGGAGCACCCGTGAGTGCGGCGAAGGTGCCTGTGAGCTGCTCTTTGGCCTGCGTTGGAAGCGGTGCTTTCTCGGCGGGCGAGAAGTAGCTGCTCGTCGTGAGCGAGACGCGCACATCGGGGATCGTCCCACCATTGCGTGCGCTCCAATCTTCGAGCGCCTGCTGCATATCGCCCGCACTTTGGAAGCGATCCTGCGGCTGCTTGGCGAGGGCGCGCTGGATGATGCGATCGAGCGCCTCGGGGATCTCCGGACGCACCGAGCGCGCGCTCGGAACGGGGTCATCGACGACGGCCTGCATCGTCAGGTGGATCGCATCGCGGTGATAGAGCTTCTTGCCCGTGAGCACCTCGTAGAGGCACACGCCGAGCGCGAAGACGTCTGCGCGCGCATCGATCGGCTGCTGCTTCACCTGCTCGGGCGACATGTACGCGTGCTTGCCCTGGCCGGTGCCTGAGGTGCTGCCCGTCTTTGCGATGCCGAAATCGAGGAGCTTCACCTGGCCGCGCCAGCTGATCATCACGTTATGGGGCGTCACATCCTGATGGATGATCGAGAGCGGTTTGCCATCGATGCCGCGTGCTGTGTGCACGTACTCAAGCGCACTCGCGACCTTGGTGATGATGTGCACGCCGAGTTGAATCGGGAGGTTTCCGTTGCGCCAGGCGCGCTGGATGAGCTCACGCAGCGATGTGCCGTGGACCCACTCAAGCACCATGTACGTAAGGCCATTGGTCTCGGCGACCTCGTACACGTGGCAGACGTTCGGATGAAAGAGGCGAAGCGCCGTCTTTCCCTCTTCGACGAAGAGGCCGAGCATGACTGGGTCGTGGGCCATCTCGGAGAGCACACGCTTGACGACGACGTGACGCGTGGTGCCGTCTTCGTCCTCGGAGCGCGCGAGATAGACCTCGGCCATGCCGCCGCGCGCGAGGCGCCCGAGGATGTCGTAGCGACCAAGCCGGGCGATGGGTGGGTAACGCGGAACGTCCTGCGAGCCGAAGAGATCGACGCCAAGCGTCGTCGACTCCATATCGCCGTCATCATCCGAGAGGTCAGGTAGCGCGCGAAGATCCGCCATGAGGAAGAGGGCGAGCGTACGCCGAAAACGCTGTGAACCTAAGCCTGAACTTCGTCAGGCCGCTCGACGCGCCGTAGCTCGGGGAAAAAGCGCGCCCAAAGGAGCGTCACAAGGAGGGTGCCGACCCCTCCAACGACGACGGCGGGGACTGTCCCGATCGCCCCTGCAAGGAGGCCACTCTCAAGCTCTCCGAGCTCATTCGAAGCGCCGATGAAGACCATGTTCACCGCCGAGACACGACCCCGCATCGCATCGGGTGTTTGCCCCTGCACGATCACATGACGCACGACGACCGAGACCATGTCGGCGCCGCCGAGCACCGCGAGTGCGAGGAGTGAGATGAGGAAGTTTTCGCTGAGGCCAAAGACGATCGTCGCCGCTCCGAAGATGCCCACACAGACGAACATGAGCACGCCCGCGCGCTCCTTCAGCGGCCGCACACCGAGGTAGAGCGCAACGACGAGCGCGCCCACTGCAGGGGCACTTCGAAGCGCGCCAAAGCCCCATCCATCTACGTGCAGGATGTCGCGCGCGTAGACGGGCATCAGCGCCGTGGCGCCACCGAGGATGACGGCGAAGAGGTCGAGGGAGATCGCACCCAAGAGCGCGCGTCGCTCACGCACAAACGCAATGCCTGCGATGAGTCTTTGCCATGCCGTCTCTCCCGCAGTCTTGATCGCAGCCGCCTGCGGATACGACTTCACGAGGGGCAGCAAGCACACGATCGCGAGCTCGAGCGCAGCCACGAGGAGGTACACACGCGAGACGCCTAAGGGCTCGACGAGCGCGCCTCCGAGCGCGGGGCCGACGACAACGCCGACCTGAAACGTCATCGCACCGACGGCCACTGCGCGGGCGAAGAGCGAGGCGGGGACGAGCGAGGGCGTGATGGCTTGGCCGGAGGGCCCAGCGAAGGCGCGGGCGATGCCGAAGAGGACTTGAATCGCATAGAACGGCGCGACGCCGAGATCGGGCCGCGATGAGGCCCATGCGAAGAGGCACGCAGCAACGGCGATGGTGCAGTGACAGAGCGCGAGCACCTTGCGGCGATCAAATCGATCCGCGGCAGCGCCGGTAAAGAGCACGAGGGCGATCTGCGGGGTGAACTGCGCAAGGCCGACGTAGCCAAGTGATTCGGGCCTTCCCGTGCGCGCATAGACCTCCCATGCCGTCGCCACCGAGAGCATCTGCATCGCGCTCACGGAGATGAAGCGCACGAGCTGATAGAGGACAAACGAGCGCTCTTTGGCGAGGAGACGCAGCTCGCTCTGTGAGTCGCCTGCTTGCAGAGTCGTGCTCATTTGGGGCGCGCGTCGACGGTGGTTTCGACGAAGCGAATGAGCGGCAAGACGATCAGCAGCGAGATGATCGAGATGAGCACCATCGTCGGGATGCCATGAAGGCTTCCGTCTTCGTCACTTGTGAGCACAACAGGCCCGAGGAGCCCGCCTGCGGCGAGCCCAAGGTGCTGCACCATCGATTGCATCGACTGATAGCGCGCGCGAAGTGCGGGCGGCGGAACACGCGAGGCGAGTGTCTGTGTCGAGACGTTGCGCGCGTTGCTGGAGATCATGAATGCGACGAAGACCGCGATCACAAAGAGCCATCCCAAAGACCATGTGTAGCCAAGCGTCTCTTGCATCCCGAGCGCCTCGGCGGCGCGGACGATCGCGGGCGCGG
The DNA here is from genome assembly GCA_044373065.1 of Sandaracinaceae bacterium. Lineage (GTDB taxonomy): Bacteria > Myxococcota_A > Polyangia > Polyangiales > Sandaracinaceae > JAFLCL01. The sequence continues at coordinate 12,243 of JBILQT010000108.1, read as the reverse complement.
CGACGAACCCAATGGTTGCGACCACGGCGTAGCTGAGCGTCCCGCCGAGGCTCACTGGGAAGGACCCGAAGCGGTCCACGAGGCGACCAAAGGGGCGCAAGACAAGCACGCTTGCAACGCCTCCTGCGCCGTAGAGCACGAAGAGCAAGTGCGCTGGGTAGTGCAGGTTGTTCTGCACGTACGAGGCGATGTTGGGGATGAGCACGAAGGTGCCAAAGGAAGACGAGAACGCTGCGAGGTACGAGCCCATCACGGCCTTGTCGGCGAGCAACGCGCGCAAGGTGGAGAAGATGTCGCGCTCGGCGGGATTCTTCGTGCTCGGCATCGGCGGCAAGATGAAGAAGGCGAGCAATGCCGCGCACAGGCAGAGCAAGCCCGTGACGACGAAGGGCGTATGCCAGGAGCCCCAATTCGCCAGCGCGAGGCCCATGGGAACGCCGAATACGGAGGAGACCGCGAAGGCCATCATGACGGTGCCAAGCGCGCGGCCGCGACGTTCTACGGGCACGAGGTCGGCGATGATCGCCATCGTCAGCGAGGTGGCAGGCCCACCGAACGCGCCCGCAATCACGCGCGCAAGCACGAGGGAGCGGAGGTCATGTGCGAGCGCTGCACCGACCGTCCCAAAGCTCAACCCAAAGAGGCAGAGCGCGAGAGCCTGTCGCCTGTCGAAACGGTCGAGAAAGAACGCCCCCGCGAAGCCAACGATGCCCGCAGAGAGCGTGTAGCTCGAGACGATGATCCCAAGCGACGAGGTCTCGATGCCGAGGTCAGCCGCGAAGCGCGGTCCGAGCGGCGAGGGCATCATGAAGTCGAGGATGTTCACGAACTGAACGGCCGCGAGCAGGAGCACGATGCGCTGCTCCGCAGGCGGAACAGGCGAGACGACGCTGGCCGAAGACTCCATGGCGCGCGGAGCCTGCGCGCAAATACGGGTCGGCGCACCTTCTGAGCGCGGCGGGTCGAACAACGTTCGGTTGCGACCTAATCGCTCTCGGTCTCGGCCAGCACCTGACGCGCGCGCTTGAGCTCCTCACGCAATGTGGCCGCCTTCACTTTGTCAGCGCTGGCGTTCTTTCGCAGGAAGGCGCGCAGGTGCACCGTCGCCATGCGCTTGTCGCCCAGATGCCAGGCGATCATGCCGAGCACAAACTGCCCGTAGCCCTCACGCATCGGGCTCGCGCTCAGGGCACGTCGTGTCGCTTCGAGCGCCTCGGGAACGCGGTCGGTCTCCAGTTCGACATAGGCGCGAAAGCCTCGCACCAGCGGCCTGTCCTGATGCGACCAACGAAGTGCGCGCTCAAGCGTGCGGAGCGAGGCCTCAGACTCGCCGGCGAAGTGTTGAAATTGCGCGAGCGCGAAGGTGTGAAAGCTGCGGCGCTGCGGCGGCGCATGACGAGATGCCAAGCGTTGCGCTTCGATCGCTTTGCGAAGCTCTCCACGCGCGATGTGCACGCGACCTCGATCGTGGAACGCGATGTCCGTCATCGTCCCAACGTGCACCATTTGGTTGGCGACGGAGAGCGCTGTGTCGAAGTCCTCGTCCTCAAGCTGCGCAAGGTAGAGCTGACGCAGGAGCATGAGCTGGATGTCGGGATCAATCTCATCCCCCGCACGCGCAAGCCCGCGCCTGGCCCACGCTGCACGACGCGTGGAGGAGCGCGCACGCATCGCTGCTGCGAGACAATCGGCGGGCTCTTCGATCTCGCGTGCTGCGCGCGTCCGCTTGGCCATTGCCATCGGTGGAATCGAGCCGCGCGGAGGGGGCTGTGAGGCACGTGGCGGCGGTTGCGTGGCACGCGGCGGTTGCGAGGCCCGCGAGGGGCTTGGCGGCGGTGTGCTTTCGCGTCGTTGAGTCATGCGATCGGCGCCCCAGTCGAAGATTCCAGCGCCATTGACGTGCGCCGAAAGAAGGTGCGGGTTCCCTTGCGGGCAGGAAGTTCCGAGACCACCACAAACGCGTTCTCGGATTGTCAAGCTTAGCACAGCCCAGGCCGACACGGATTGTCTTTTGTTTTCGGTGTCTTACCCACCGTTGTCCCCAGCCTGCCCCCACCGATTCACAGGTGGGGGTTTTCGCGATTGATCCCTACCCCATGGCGTCGAGAACGAGACGCTCTCTGCTCAGTTCCCGAGGATCTCCTGCAAGTACGCAGGCTCATCGTCGCAGAAGCGGGTCCGTGCGAATCCAGGCTGTTGTGAACGCTCGCCAAGCGGCCTCTCGCCGCCGCGATCCATCAAGCATCCATCGCCGTCTTCGGTGCGATGAAACGACGTCGCGGGTCCGAAGGGCTGGGCCATCCCGAGTGAGTGTCCGAGCTCATGCGAAGTGGTCTCGCCGATGATGGAGGAGAGCGCCTCGATCGCGCGTCGCACCTCGCGCACGCGCTCTGGATCACCCACGCCTTCAATCTCCGTATGCGTTGCGGGCTGGGCGCGTACGGGATCGAAGATGTCGTCGAAGAGCGACTCAGGGTCGGGTGAGCTCGGTGGCCTTCCACCAGGCAGGTCGGGGTGGTTTGACCAGTAGAGAAGCGACTCCACAAAGACGCCGCCGTAGCCGGGGTAGCCGTCTTCTTGCGTCTCGGCATTGGTGCCGCCGATCGAGTCGCCCATGCGCACATTGCCGATGTCTTTGCCAGGCGAGTTGTCGTAGCCGAAGAGGCCGTTGCCATTCGGATCAGGGCCACCAATCTCGATGATCGTGGTCGCCCCGCGATCAAAATCGACGGGCGACTCAAGGTACACATCGACGTTGTAGTCGGCGTAGATGTCCTCGATGCGGCGCTCGATGCCGGCCGCGATCTCATCCTCGGCGGAGGCCAAGCCAAAGCGCGCGAGGCTGTCGTAGTAGCCGGGCAAAAAGCGGAGCTGCACGGCTTGCACGGGCGGTCCGAGCACAAGCGCGAAGGGGATCGTTGCGCCGGGGACTTCGCTCGTACCAGAGAGTGTGATCGGCGTGGCCGTTCCTGCGAATGCACCGCGCTGTGCACCAAAGAGGCGAGAGACCACGACGCCATCGCGCACCTCGGTCTCGATGGCGACGCGCACTTCGGAGCCCGAGACAAAGCGCGGCACGAGCTCGCCGGTGAAGGGCGTCGCGCTCCCGCCCTGCGGCGTGAACATGCCCTCGATGCGAAAGAGTGTCGTCTCCGTGGGCCTGTCTGGGCCGCCCAAAAAGCCTGCGCCGCGTACCGTGACGAGGCGTCCGACCGACGCCATCGAGCCATCGAATGCATAGAGCTCGGGCGGTAGGAAGCGAAGCGAGACGGCCTGCGTCGCGGTCATCTCTGCACTGCCACTGCCGATGCTGCGCTCGACTTGGGCCATGCCCTCGAGGGTGCCGGGGAAGGGCCCGCCGAGGTCGGTCGAGAGCACCACCACGGCACGCGCGCGATCGTTGCGGTCGACGAGAAAGAGCGGAAGCCTTGCATCGACAGGGACGGCACTTGCGCCCATGCGCGTGAACATTCCGGTCACGTGCAGGACGAGCGAGCCTTCGTCGGGCGAGACGAAACCTGCACCGTCGAGCACGACGACATCGTTGCGGTGCACGTCGCCATTGAGGCCTTCGCCAAGGGCCAGGGGAAGCGTCAGCGCAAAGGTGACGCTCACTGGAAAAGGTTCGCTTTGAAGGCCGCGACCCACGGCGACGAGGGTGAGCGAGTGCGTGCCTGCGCCGATCGACTCGAGCGCTGTCCGCGTGAGCTGAAAGAGAAGTTCTCCACGCTGATCGTTTGGAACCCGCGAGAGTGTGAAGCGTGTGCTTCCGTCTTCGATGCCATCGAGTGTGGCATTCGTGCCGAGCCTATCGAGGTCGACGCCGGTGATGCGCAGGACAGTCCCTGGCAGCGCAGGCATCGGCATGTCGACGCGTGTGATGCGCGGAAGCGGAAGGGCCGCATCGGTCATGCCCGTCGGCGGAGGGCATGCAGCCAAGAGCGTTGCGAAGAGAGCCGTGACGACTGCACCAAGTCGCAACCTCGCGCGGAGGCCTGGCGCTGGACTCATGGGACGCACACGGAGCGCATCGCGCCACCGATGTCGGTGATGGTGCGGCATGTGTAGCCCGCACGGCAGCGCGTGGAATCTGCGGCGCAGTCGATGGCGCATGCGGTCGCACTGGAGGCCGTCACGCAGAATGATCCCGTCTCGCAGTCTGAGCTGCGCGCACAGCGCGCTCGGGTGCAATAGCCGCCTGGCCAATCCACGCATGAGCGCTGTACGCCGCAGTCACGGAAGCTGCTGCATGCGGCACCGAGGGCGCCTGTTCCGCGAAGACCGCATGCACGTCCTTCAGCAAACCATTTGCAGGCCTCGCTGGAGCGGCAATCTGCGTTCACCAGGCAGCTCAAGCCGCAGTCGCTTGCAGCCGTCGAGGGGCCGGGGTCAGGGCAGAGGTGCATCGCGGGGCACATCGCTGCGGAGGTGCAGTCATCCGAGCGACACATGCCTGTTGCGCAGACCTGGCCCGCGCCGCAATCGCGCGTCGTTGTGCACGTGGTGCCTGCAGGCGTGAGCACGATCTCACCGAGGTAGGCATCGCCCGCACTCATGTAGCCGTAGACGCGCACGGCATAGCGTCCGGGCGAGAGCAAGCGCGAGATGGTCGGGACGCCGCCGACATCCATCGAGGCTGCGATCATCATTCCCGCGGCATCGAAGAGCTCGATATCGACGATGGCGTCGGCTGCCGGAATCACTTGCACGCGCACCGTGCTCGGTGCGGCCACGTTGAAAGTCCGGTAGTCGTTGTCGTCCGCGCAGAGCGTGCCGTCGAAGTCGGTGCCCGTGACGAGGCGGCCCGTGAGCGCAGAGTCATCCGGCTCGTTCGCATCGTTGATGCAGCACCCAGCAGGGCGCACGACGAGCGCGATGTCGTAGGGGTTCTGTGCGCCGTCGAAGCCGAAGACATCGGCATAGAGCGGGTCGCCGTTCGGTGCGCAGTAGGTCACGCGCTCCATGTCGGTCACGCCTGCACTTGAGCCAAGAATGGCGCCTGCGGCATTGGTGAGACGAAGGTCGAGGTCGCCGTTCATCGAGCGGAATCCGCTGAGCGTGACTTCAACCTGCGCGCCGCGCGTTGCGGCTGGGATGGCGTAAATGTCGTGATCGCCGGAGCAGATCTGTCCTGCGAAGCCGGTGCGCAGCGTGGTGGCTTGCGCGCTCGTGTTGTTGGGCTCGTTGGGGTCGTTCACGCAGGCCGTGGTGCAGGCCAAAGAGACGCTTCCGTCGGCGCCTGTACAGGCCATCGTGCGCGAGCCCTCGGATGTCGTGACCGAGCTGCACGTGAGACCACCAGCGCACGTCCCAGTGCATGCGTCGAGACACACCGCACCGCCCGACGAGGGGGCGCACACGCCCGATGTGCACTCGATCGAGGCAGAGCACGAGTCACAAGCGCTGAGGCTCCCGCCCATGCCGCCAACCGCGAAGAATGAGCCCAGCGCAGTGTCGCTGTTCTGATCGCAGAGCGTGCCGGCCGCGTCGTCGTTGTCTGTGGCCGAGAGCACGATGAAGACCTCGCGCTCCTCACCGACCGCAAGGCCAAGCGAGGGCACCCGCGCCACAAACTCATCGCCTGTGGCCTGCTCAAAGAGCGCCTGCTCAAAGAGCGTGACATCCGGGCGCGAGGGGTCCGAAGGGGTCTCAGTCGTCCAGTACAAGATCGGTGCATCGCGCAGGCCCACATCGTCTGTGACGCGTGCACGCACCTCGTAGCCCGCGCCGCTCGTCACGCGATCTCCGCCTGCGGGTGAGAGCACTTCGATGACGGGAGGCGCGCCCATGCAGTTGCTTCCGCCACCACCGCGCAGCACGACCACGTAGTCGTGCGGGACGGCCGGGTGATCTGTGTCGTCCGCCTCAAGGCCGATCGTCCACCGGCTCGATGCCGCGATTTGATCGGAGGTGGGACACCACTCAAACGCTGCGCTCTTGGCGCCATCGGAGGTCACGGTTGCGCCTGCCGGAAGCGCGCCGACGCGGCCTTGGATGCCAACAGTCGGCGAGTCGTCATCGCGAATCTCGACGCGGAATCGAACGCATGGATCGCGCGCGAGGTCGTAGGTGCCGCCTGCTCCGGGCTCGATAAAGACGGGTGCAGCATCGCTCGAAGGCATCACCTCCACGATGGCGGTCTCGGTGTCGTAAACCTGGCCGCTTGGGGATGCGATCGTGATGGTCAGCTCGTGCAGCCCCACGTGGCTTGTGAGCGGTGTCCAGCGCAGCTCACCGCTAGAGGTCGAGCCGTTGATCGTCGTCACGCTGTCGATCGCGGGGATGGAGCGCGTTGGCTCGAAGCGATAGCGAATCGGGAGGCTCCCTGGATTGGCCACCTGGATGTCGATGATGAGTGTCTCGTTGACGCGCGCGACACTGCGCTCGATCGGGAGGATCGTAGGTTGCTCCCCGCTCGGGCAGCCCATCGCGATCGAGGCGAAGAGGGCGAGGCAAGCGAGCCAAGAGAGACGTGCGGCGGCCAGTTTCCAAGACATCCCCCGATTGTCGCACGACTTCATAGATTCGGCGTTGTGCGCCAAAGCGAAAGTCCGACCGGCTTTCACCGATCGGACTTCATTCAACTTTCGTCGCGCGCTTCCTCAGTCGCAGCGGTCTGCGAGACATGCGGCAATCGGCCCGCGACACTCGGTCGTGATGCAGGCGAGATCCCTGCAGGTGCCGACGGTGCCGACGGCGCAGGAGACGACCTCGTCGAGGAAGAAGCGCGAGTCTGCGCAGGTCTGCGAAACGCATCCAGCAAGGCAGCTCAGGCTGAAGCGCGGGATGCCGCCGCCACCACCGAAGTCGATGCATCCAAAGACGCAGGTGAGGCTCTCGCCGCAGCTGCGAAGCGAACACATGCCGCAGTCAGCGGAGCAGCTGATGCAGTCTTCGAAACCACCAGCGCTCTCGCAGCGCATGTTGCCGCAGACCGAGCAAACGCCGCAATCGGCAGAGCAGCTTGCGCAGGTCTCGGTGCCACGACAACGGCCATCGCCGCAACCGTCGCAGCGGCCGCAATCGGCTGGGCAAGAGAAGCAATTCTCGCCGCGTGCTGCGTTGCACATGCCGTTGCCGCACGTCTCACAAGCGCCGCAATCCGGTGCGCAAGAGGAGCAATCTTCGCCCGCGGTCGCACGACAGAATCCGTCACCGCAGCGATCGCAAACGCCGCAATCACCAGGGCAGCTTCCGCAGGTCTCGCTTGCATCGCAGGAGCGGTCGCCACAGCGCACGCAGAGGCCGCAATCACCGGGGCAGGTGGAGCAATCTTCGGTCGGGTCGCAGACGCCGTTGTTGCAGGTTGAGCAACGTCCGCAGTCCTCGGGGCAGGTCGAGCAGCCCTCGGTGGCGCTGCAGGTTCCGTCGCCGCAGCGCTCACAGCGTCCGCAATCCGAAGCGCAGCTCGTGCAGTCTTCGCTGGCCTGGCAGGTTCCATCGCCGCAGGTGACGCAGCGCCCGCAGTCGACTGCGCAGGTCGTGCATGTCTCGCCGGCCATTGGGTCGCACGTCATGTCGCCGCAGCGTGAGCACGAGCCGCAATCGCGCGCGCAGGAGGCGCAGTTCTCGTCGGCGCTGCAGGAACCATCGCCGCAGGTTGCGCAGCGTCCGCAATCGTCAGGGCACGAGGTGCAGGTCTCGGTTGCATCGCAGGCGCCATTCGGACACGTCGGGCAGAGCCCGCAGTCGCGAGGACACGAGGTGCAGCTCTCATCGGCAGCGCACATTCCGTCGCCACATCCGCCGCATGCGCCGCAATCCGTTGGGCACGAGGTGCAGCTCTCGTCACGGGTGCAGATGCGGTCACCGCAGGTCATGCATGCGCCACAGTCGCTGGGGCACGAAGTGCATGTCTCGGTTGCGTCGCAGACCATGTTTCCACACGTCAGCACGATGACTGCGTCGGCGCGAGCGTCGGCGTTGGCATCGGGACGCGGACCTGCATCCATGCCCGGCGTGGGCGGCACGAGGCCAGAAAGGTTGGATCGGCCACAGCCGAGTACGCCGATCGCGGCGAGGGAGACGAGCAAAGCAATACGGAAGAACTGGCCCATGGGTGACCTCAACAAAGTAGGTTGAAGAGCTTGTCCCCGCTTGGCCAAAAAACGGCAGCCTCGGCGGCAGCGGAGTTCGTTGTTCGTGGGCCGCCGCTCAGCGAACGTCAACGGACGCGCCCAGATGGACGCCCCAGCCTGGGAAGTCCGAGCCGATCCCGTAGCGACCGGCGAAGGGCAGGCTTCCACGCAAAAGCAGGCTGACATCGGTGATGCGGTAGCGAACCCAAGGCTCCACTGCGGGCTGCACGGTCGATGAACTCACTCCGAGGTCGAGCGCAGCGATGCTCACGCGTGCGCCGATCGAGAGGTCCCGCAAGAGGTGCACTGGCATCTGGTAGCGGATGTCTGCGGCAAGCATGACATCGCCCGAGAGCGACCTTTCAACGCCCCCAAGAATCGGGAAGGAGAGGGCGGCTGCGCCCTCGATGACGAGCGTTGTCTCAGCCGAGAGTCCGATGGCTGTGCCGAGCGGTACGAACACAGCACCTCGTTCTGCGCGATAGCGCCAGGCGTACCAGCCGGCATTCGCAGCGAGGTAGATGTCATGCACGAGGTTCGAGGCTTCAATCTGCGCCGCTCCCTGTGTGTTGGTGGCTGGCGCTTGTGCACCTGCGGCAACCGGCACAGCAACACCCAGCCCGACATTCAAGCGAACGTTGTTCGCAAGCTGCGGCGAGAACTCAAACGTGAAGTCTGCGTTGCGCGCCTCGACGCGCTCTGTCTGCACGTCATAGGGCGTGTTCATCATCGTCGTGACGTACTCGCCGCGGACACGCGTCGCGGCCACCGCGAGGCCCCAATCCACGGTGAGCGATGCGTCCGTGCCGAGACCAATGCGCATCCCGAGGTCGAACATGGCGACCGTTGCGGCGTCGTTGCGGAGGTTGCCGCTGAAGAACCCCACGCTGCCCCAAGTACCGAACACCGAGCCTGTGCCGTGGTCCTCGCGTCCGAGGTTGAGGTGTGGGGCAACGTAGACAACGGGCGTCACTGCGAGTGCTGGTTCTGCTTCCCGGGGCGCATCAAGCTCCGTCGCGGGATCGGCATCCTGCGCGAGGAGAGGTGCACTCGCGGAGGCCCAAAGTGCGGCACTCATCCCGAGTGCGCGGCGCATCACTTCTTGCCCGGAGGGGAAACGGCCCCCTTCTTTGGCGGCGTGAAGAGCGTCATCCCGAGTGCCATTGCGCGAGATGCGTCGCCCGTGAGCTTGAGGCGTCCGATGACCTGCTGCGGGGTGAGATCGCCTTCGCGCATGTCTTCCAAATCGTCGTAGCTGATCGCCGCTGTGAACTGCGGCTTCGCGGGCGCTTCTTCCACGCCAATGCCGCAACGGATGACCACGTCTTCGGCATCATCGGGGAGGTCTTTGATGATGACGTGGAACTCGATGCGCTGACCGGTGAGGATCTTCTCCGCCTTCTTGCTGGCCACGCGCGCCATGCCCATCGCAGCCTTCGGATCATCGAGTCGTCCGCTCTCCTCGAGCAGCTCAAGGGCGCCACGCGCCGCCTCGCTTGAGAATGCGAAAACACCGCGCACAGGGAGCGAAGGCTTCGCCTCCGTGACGCTCATCGCGCCCTCATGCACGCCCACCCAACGCTCTCCATCGCCCTCGACAATCACGCGCACGCAGCCCGTTGCGGTGAGCACATCCTCCAGGTCTTCCTTCGCGGTCGGTGCTGTTGAGGCACGGAGCGCAGCGAGGCCCTTTTCAAACTGGGCTGGAACGGTGGATTCGAGGAAGGAGAGGGGTTCTTTGTCCATGTCGGCCGCGAGTATACCGACGCGGGTCATCGAAGCATCTGCGCTAACTCGCTCTCTGCATTTCACGCCGCCTGAAACGAAAAAGGCCCGGGGTAAGCCGGGCCTTCTCATCGAGCGAGGAGCGTGCTCAGGGGCAGAGCATCGCCGTGCAGGCTCCCATCGCGCAGCGGTTCTGCACGCCGGCTGGGTCGCATGCTGCGCCTGAGGCGAGCACCGGTCGAAGTGAAGCCTGGATCTGCACTGGGCCCGCAGCGCCATTGAACGATTCGACGAACGCGTAGTAGTCGCCCTCTGTGACGTTGCGGACCTCGACGGTGCTGCGCGTCATCATGGCCGCAATGTCGTCCTGACAACCCAAGTTGTCGCCGGGATCGGCGCACGCGCCGCGCACGTAGAGCACGGTGTCTGTCGTCCCGGTGCCTGCAAGATTCGTCGTGAAGGTGAGGTCAAACGTGCCTGCTGGGACGTCGACACGGAAGAGACGCTCCACGCCGTTCGCGGACATCGGTGCACACATCGCGGGTGCGCTGAATGTGCCCGGCGAGCCTGCGGTGACTGAACTCATCACGTTGGCGCTCGTGGTCATCGTCGTCGGTGCTGGCACCTCAATGAGCGTCGCCATCCCGCAAGCCGTAAGCGCAGCCGGGGACGGGCTGCAGACGGCTGGGTCGCCACCACACACCAGGCCAGCGCCACAGACGTTGTCTGCGTCACAGGTTTCTCCGAGACCAACGATGGTGGGCTCGAGGAGCGGCACACGAAGCTCTGCGCTCACGGCATAGGACTCGTCGAATGCGGTGAGGTAGACGAAATCGCAGTTCACGCCGTCCTGGCCGCAGAATGCAGCGATTCCCTGCTCAGCGGAGCCTGGGATGCTCGTCGTTCCTTCCCAAGCTGGCGCAGTTCCGGTCGTGGTGTCGAACTCGAAGAAGAAGATATCTGCAGCGTTCCCGACGCCGTCGCCGTTGAAGTCGACGCGTCCAGCGGTCGTGCTCAAGCCAAACGTGAACCCCACAATGTTCGCGTCAGCGTCGGTTCCGACGGCATCGATGCGGGTGTTGTTGCCCACGATCGTCGCGCGCGCCGAGGTCAGCGTGGGTGCCGTGTTCGCGTTGGCCTCGATCACGACACGCACGCGTCCCGAGTCCACCGTCTCGGTGATCGGCTCAGGCTCTGCGTGACCTGTGACGACGAGGTAGATCGTGTCGCCGCCCATCACCTGGGCGCCTCCGACGCTGCGGAACTCCGTCTGGCTCACATCGTCGAAGCACGTCGGCGGAAAGGTCTGCGTCGGGATGGTTCCGCAGGCCGTTCGGACTTGGACGACCGTGTTGAACGAGGCGTCGGTTCCCATGTTTTGTGTAGAGAACGAGATACCCACCGGCCCTGTGCCTGGCACGCGGTACTCGATGATCTCTTCAGCCGCCCAACGACGCGCCTGGGCATTGCCGCACGCGAGCCCAAGATCGAGCGGACGCGTGTTCGTCATCGTCGTGTCGAGCATGAGCTCCGTCGGCGTGCCCAACGTAGCGGTGTCGATCACATGGAGTTCTTCTGCGTCGCACGGATTGCCGCCTTGGGGCGCGTCTGGGAAGACGATCGCTGCATCCGGCGCAACGAAGTTCGCATCGATCGGCCCGCCGTTCGTGGGGCAACCCGAGGTCAGCACAGTAAGAGGCGCCACGAGGGCGACGGCCGAGAGAGCGTGTTGAGCGAGCTTCCGCATTGGTCCTCGTGCGCACCACGTGCGTTACGTAAACGGGTGCGGCGCCGGTGTAGCACGAGGCTTGGAGCGTGCGCGAACGCCTTCGCACAGTGTCTCTCGAACGACCCGTTCTCTTTGACACCGCGGCTCCCCTCGTGAATCCTCGCGGCCCTATGCGCCTCACGAGCCTGTCCTCGCACCTCCTCGCGTCCACCTCGGTTTTCGCGATGGCCGCATCGCTCCTTGGTTGCCCGACACCCGAGCCCACGCTGGTCGACGCGAACATTCCGGATGTCTACATCCGCGCTGCGAGCACGCTCTACGGGCCCTGCGAAATCGACGCGCAATGCCCAGGCGTAGGCGCCGTTTGTCGCCCCGCGCAAGACGGCTACCCGATGGGGTACTGCACCGTCCCATGCGAGGACCGCCAGCCCTGTGAGGACGAGTTCGGGGCGCAAAATCACCTCTGCGTGCAGCTTCCCGGGCAGACACGAAGCTATTGTGAGCGCAGTTGTGTGAACGGGCTTGATTGCCGCGATGACAGCTATTCTTGCTTCGACGCGGACTCGAGCACGGGCGTTCGCGGGGTCTGTTTGCCGGTTTGCCGCACCGACGCGCAGTGCGGGGCAGGCGCGGTCTGTCTCCAGGACTCGGGCCGCTGTGCGCCGGCGGGGACGGTCGCCGAGGGAGAGCCAACTGCGGCCCCTTGCAACA
>JBILQT010000416.1:0-5323 GCA_044373065.1 Sandaracinaceae bacterium | reverse complement strand
CGAGAATGGCGTGACGCTCGACGACCTCAATCACTGGAACACGTTCAACGAGCTCAGCGAGGATTGGCTCGATCGCATCGCGCATCTCGAAGGCCGAAACGCGATCATCGTTGACCACTACCTTCGTCATCGCGAGCGCTACGGACAGACGCTCATCTTCGCCATCAACGTGGCGCATGCCGCGCTCCTTACGGATGCACTTCGCAGGCGAGACGTGCAGGTCGACTACGTAGCGAGCTATCGCCCGGATGGCTCTGCTGCCGAGACCAGCGATGTCATTCGTCGCTTCAAGGACAAGCAACTCACGGTGCTCGTGAACGTGCAGATGGTCACTGAAGGCGTCGACGTTCCGACGATTCAGACCGTCTTCCTCGCGCGCCCAACGAGCAGCGAGATTCTCGTTCGACAGATGATTGGCCGTGCCCTCCGCGGGCCTGCTGCGGGCGGAACGAAGGAGGCATTCCTCGTCTCATTCGAGGACCACTGGTCGCAGTATCGCGATTGGGCATCGCCTCTCGATCTTGTCCCCGACATCGTTGCGCAGGCGCCTTCGGATGAGCGTGCGCCAACGGCTGCGCCGACATCGGTACCGCTTCCATGGGACCTCATCCGAGCCTTCGCGAACCAGGTGCGTGAACGTGGAATCGCGCACCTTGCAGACGCCTTTGAGGCCGTCCCGCATGGTTGCTATCTCATCGAACGCGACGACGAGGACGAGCCTGTGCGCATGCCGATCGCGGTGTACGCGCATCAACAGCCAAGCTGGAGTGCCTTCCTCGCGGATGCTGCGAAGCGCTCGCGTGAAGCGCTTTCTGCATGGAGCGCAGAGGAAGCGTTTAGCGAGTATTTCGGTGACTGCGACACCCCGGCTCCAGCGACCCACGAGGTTGCGTTGGTCATCCAACACTTCGCGCTGGGTGGCGCGATGCCAACGTGGAATGGGCATGACGAACGCGAGGTGGCCGACCCCTACGCCATCGCCGACGAGATCTACGCCAAGGACTTGGGACGGGCCGCGCGCGACACGCTGATCACGCAGCGCTACACGCCGCTTGCGAAGGCGATCTACCCGTCGCTTCGAGAATTCATTGGCGCGATCGACGACGCGCTCTACGAGAAGACTTACCCAGACGACTCGACGCGGCAGCGACTCGCGGTGCCCATCTTCGAGCCTCGCCCCGAGGACCAGCTGCGACCCGGCCCAACGCACGACCTGCGCGCACTGATGGACGCGGTGCTCGTCGAAGGCTCAAAGCTTGTCGGCGCACCCCTGGTGCATGTCGGCGAGTTGATGTGGACCAAGCGCATCATGAAGGGCTGGTACGGCATGGCCTTGTACGACCGAGTGACGCCGCACGGCCACGGCCGAATCAAGATCAACAAGCTGCTCGATAGCCCCGACGTGAGCGCAGACACGATGAAGTTCTTGCTCTGGCACGAGTACCTTCATCTGCATCTCAAGATGCTTCATCCGAAGCCCTTCCGAGAGCTGGAGCGAAGCTGGCCGAACTGGGTCGCGCTCGACCGCGAGTTGGACAGTCTGAACGAACGCTTTGGCATTCAGTATTGGTGAGGGGGATCCGATGACTTCAAGACCAAGAGTCGTGTTCTGTCGCGTGGGTTGGATGTCCTTCTACGGGCTTTGGCCAGAGGCGAAAGGACCGGTCGGCGGAGGCACCTACAACGACGACGAACGAGGCGCCGAATCCCAGAACTTCGAGGACTTCAGGGGCGAGTATCTCGCGTACGTCCGAAGCGGTTCGAGCGGCGAGGCGGGTCTCAACCTTCGCCGCATTGACCCAGCATCACGCGACGACGAGAAGCTCGACGACGTGCTCGTCATCTTCGTCGCCAAGCGTCCCGATGCGGGCGGCCAAGTGGTGGTGGGCTGGTACACCGGCGCTACGTGTTTGGCATCGGTTGCGACGCAGCCCTCGGGACGCCCGTACGCCGTCATCGCAGACCCGAAGGGTGCCGTTCTGCTTCCCGCTGCGGAGCGAACCATCCCAGTCCCGAAGGGGGCGGGCGCGATGGGCCAGGCCAACGTCGCTTACGCTTTCCAAGAGAAAGGCCAGGCGCACGATGGTGCGTGGATTGATGACGTGATTCAGCGCGTGTTGGCGTACCAAGGGCCCAACCTCGTCACGGGCGCGCACTACGATGACGAGGACTCCGGCGATCACATCGACCTTTGGTTCGCGAAGGCCTTGCAGCACGTGAAGGAGAAGGCGCTTCCGCTCTGGCGAGGCATGGAGCTTCGCGATGCGCCCGATGATGCGGCGTTCGATTGGGTCGCGATCGGTCCCAACGGCGAAGAGCGAATCTTCGTGTGCGTGTCCGAGACAGACGATGCGGATGTGGAGTTCACCGCAGAGGAACTCGACGCGATTCGTGCCTCCGGCGTCGCGCATTCATTGCTCGTCATCACGAACCTGACTGCCTTCGTGAGGAATGGGCAGTTCGTGTTTCGCGGAGGCAACGTGTACCGAGAGAGCCCGTTCATGCCGCAGTCGGAGAGGCTGACGCCGACGGTGTTTCGGTATGCGTGGAAGGCGGGCGGAGCCGGATCGCAATGAGAGCTTCAGAGCAACGGGGACGTTGAACAGAAAGCGGTGGGATAGATGCCTTTCGAGAGACCAAACACAATCAAAGAGGCGCTCGATTCGATCCATCAGCACGGCTACGTGCTGCCAGCGATTCAACGCGAGTTCGTGTGGCAAGCGGATCAGATCACGCGATTGTTCGACAGCCTGATGCGTGGCTATCCGATGGGGTCGTTCCTGCTGTGGAAGGTCGAGGCCGCCACGACGAAGCGGTTCAAGTTCTACGACTTCGTGCGCGACTACCATCAGCGAGATGCGCCTCACTGCCCTCAGATGGATCTGATGGGGACGCACGACGTGATTGCGGTGCTCGACGGCCAACAGCGACTCACTGCGCTCAACATCGGGTTCCGCGGCAGCTACGCCCGCAAGGAGCCTCGGAAGCACTGGTCGAACTCCGACGCGTTTCCGGTCACGCGGCTCTACTTGAATTTGCTAGCCGAAGACCCAGGCGGTGATGACGACCTGAAGTACGACTTTCGATTCCTCACGGATGCGCGCGCAAAGCAGCGCACAGAGCAGGAGTTCTGGTTTCCAGTGAAACAGATCCTTGACCTGGAAGACGGCCCCGACCTCTACGAGTACCTCGCGAAGCACGCGCTACACGTTCACACGCGGGTCTATCGAACACTCGATCGCCTGCACAAAATGGTTCACGTCGACCAGCCGATCACGCCCTTCGTCGAGCGCGCGCAGGACCTCGATAAGGTTCTCAACATCTTCATCCGCGTGAACAGTGGCGGGACACCGCTGAGCTACTCCGACCTGTTGTTGAGCGTAGCGACCGCGTCCTGGAAGACGCTTGATGCGCGACGCGCGATCTACGATCTCGTCGATGGCCTCAACGCCACACGCAACGGCTTCTCCTTCAGCAAGGACTTCGTGTTGAAGGCGGGCCTGATGCTCTGCGACATCGCGAGCGTTGGTTTCAAGGTCGCGAACTTCGATGCGGAAAACATGGCCGTGCTCGAAGGCAGTTGGGAAGCGGTGGAAGCCGCGCTTCGAATCGCGACCGAGCTCGTGGCCGACATGGGATTCGATGCCCGGACGCTGACTGCGGACTCCGTGCTTCTGCCACTCGCGTATTACGCAAAGCATCGCGCCCTTGGCACGAGCTACCTGACCGCAACCCGACACCGTGAAGACCGCAACCTCGTGAAGAGCTTCGTGGTGCGCTCGATTCTCAAGCCGGGCATTTGGGGCAGCGGCTTGGACACGACACTCACCGCCCTGCGCAAAGTGATCAAAGAGCATGGCGCTGAGCGTTTCCCGCTCGCTGAACTTGAGGCCGAGATGGCGCGTCTCGGACGGTCCCTCCGATTCGAAGAAGAGGAGGTTCAGGACTTGGCGGACTCAGCCTACGGAGAGAGGCAGACATTTGCGCTCCTCTCGCTGCTCTTCCCTCATGTCGATCTTCGAAATCAGTTCCATGTCGATCACGTGTTTCCGCAGGCTCGATTTCGGCGTCCCTCGCTTTTGAAGGCGGGTGTTCCGGACGACCTCGTCGCGACGTTTCAGACGAACCGAGATGCCCTCGCGAATCTCCAACTTCTCGATGGGACACAGAATGTTGAGAAGAAAGACAAGCTGCCCTCGGACTGGCTTGCCGGGCAGTTCCCAGCGTCGGATCACCGAGCGGCCTACCAGCAGCTTCATGACCTCGGAGATGTGCCCCAAGACGTTGCGAAGTTCATGGAGTTCTTCTCTGCACGCCGTGAGCGGCTCCTCATACGTCTTCGACGCCTGCTTGGAACCACCATGGATTCAGTGGGCTAGGGCCGCACCCCCACATGGTACCGTCCGCCCCACCGAGGGAAGACGCGCATGAGGAACGCCATCGACATCTTTCACAGCCTCCAGCGAGAGGCCTCCGCCGCGGAGCTCTCACTCCTTCGCGATGAGGTGAAAGCGCATCTCGAATCGCTGCTGAAGGCGCAGCAAAAGTCCGAGCTGCTCGCCATCGATCTCGCTGAGCTACTCGCTGCTCGGCTCGATGTGCTCTTGCAGCAGGCGGGCTCCATGTCGATCGAGCATCGCTCGGCTGTGGTGGGTGCGGCTCGGTACTTCGTGTCGGAGAACGATGAGGTGCCGGATGCGCACTCGTGCACGGGCCTCGATGACGATGTGCGCGTGTTCAATCACGTCGTTGCGCTGCTTGGTCGGGTTGACCTGCGCATCACGGATGAATGACGGTTCAGTCACTCGCTAGCTGAAACAAGGCTCCTCTTCGCAAAGGTCGCTTCATGCAGTTCATTGATCCTCCGGCCCCTGGTGCGCGCGTTCGTGTTCGTGGTGAAGAGTGGGCTGTGGAGAAATCACTGCCGCTGCCGACGGGTGGGCATGCTGTGTACGTGCAGGGTGTGAGTGAGTTGGTTCGCTATCACCAGGCCATCTTCCTGACGCCGCTCGACAAAGACATTGTGCCGCTGCGGGCGGAGGACACGCGGCTTGTGAACGATGAGTCGCCTGGGTATCGGCAGTCGTCGCTCTTCTTGGAGACGCTGCTTCGTCGCACGCCGCCGACGCATGACCGCATTGCGATGGGGCATCGCGGGGCGCTCGATGTGATGCCCTATCAGCTCGTGCCGGCGCACGAGTCGCTCAAGCGATTGCAGCCGCGCATCCTCATCGCGGATGGCACGGGTCTCGGCAAGACGGTCGAGATCGGCATCATGCTGAGCGAGCTCATCAAGCGTGGGCGTGGGCGCCGCATTCTTGTC